>MNJS01000020.1 GCA_001920395.1 Thaumarchaeota archaeon 13_1_20CM_2_39_20 | reverse complement strand
ACAGTTCAGATCTTTTCATGTTCATGTATCCACATCAATGGGACTAGGATATACCATCTTGGTCTTATTTTAGACCCACTTTTGTAAAAATGTCAAGGTTTGATTTGCCAAACCTGTAAAAATCTTTAGTTTTAATTTCACGATACTTTTACAACCAGCACAGACATACCAGACGTATGAAAAATTATGATATACAAGACACATGGCATTATCATAATGGCACCAAGCATCCAAATGGAACTCTTCTTAGCAGATCTCACACATACCATCCTGGATTCAGACCTATACCATACAAGATTTACAAGAACATCCAAAAAATCAGCCTCCTTTTAGACAAAGAACCCATCGGAATTTCTGCCCTTGATGCAATCTCGACTATCTATGATTCTAAGGTAGAGATGATTCCTGACCTAAACGTACTAACAAGAATGCTCTATTTCTCAGGTGGAATTACTAGAAGGATAAAATTTTCTCCTCCTATTGGTGCATTTGAATTCAGGGCTGCCTCATGCACTGGAGCGTTATATCATATCGAGATCTATGTTGTTTGCTCTGATATTCCAGGGCTTTGTGCAGGAATATATCATTTTGACCCAAAGGAGCTGGCATTAAACGTCCTGCGAAAAGGAGATTTCCGACAGGTCATAGTCGATGCCACAGCAGATGAAGAGTTTGTCAAGCAAGCTCCAATTACGCTGATTTTTACTGATATTTTTTCCAGAAATTCCATAAAATATCAAGCAAGAGAATATCGTCATGCGTTTTGGGACTGTGGTACTATAATTGCCAATACATTATCAATTACATCAGCCCACAAAATTTCATCAAGATTAATTTCTGGTTTTGTTGATTCTCAGATAAATAATCTACTTGATTTGGATTCTAAGAAGGAAGCATCACTTGTCATGATATCAATAGGGCGTACAGACAAACCAATACCCAAGTCACCTCCTCTTGTACCAATAAATATTGAATCAGAAAATTCCGATAACAATATAGATTATCCTGAAATCAACTCAATGCATGACGCATCTTCACTTTATAATACCATTGAAGTAAAATCTTGGAGAAAACATTTTGTCAGACCTCAATATACTACCACAGACTTGATTCCTCTAAGGGCGGAAACTCTTACAAAAGATACTATAGAAAAAGTCATTCTTAGGCGTGGTTCGACACGCGTATTTTCTCACGATTCAATAACTTTTGAACAGCTATCTACAATTCTCAAAAGATCCACAAATGGCATTGATACAGATTTTCTTTCCAGGTATGATATCCTCAACGACCTGTATATCATTGTAAATAACGTTGATGGATTACCATCGGGTTCCTATTATTATGTAAGGCAAAGAGATTCTCTGGAATTGTTACGTAGGGGGGATTTTAGAGAGATCTCAGGAAATTTGGGATTAGGCCAAGATTTACCTCATGATGCAAGCGTAACCATCTTCTTCATGGTAAATCTTCAAAAGGTTTTGGAGAGTTTTGGAAATCGCGGTTACCGCATTGCTCAGCTTGATGCAGCAATAGCTGGTGGAAAAATGTATCTTGCCGCATATGCTTTTAATCTTGGAGCAACTGGTCTTACCTTTTATGATGACATGGTAACAGATTTCTTCTCTCCACATGCAAAAAACAAAGATACCATGTTCATGATTGCATTGGGTAAGAAGGCAAAATCTTCTCATAGTTGACCTGAAATTTCATTTTTAGTAGATATTCATAGCGATATTTTTGTACCACATCAAAGGACTAGGGTACGATCATGGGTCCTCTTTTTGCTTGCAATTAGACCAATTTCTTGTAAAATAGTAGAGATCATGCAAATCTTTGATTGTATTTGTCAAAAGAAACCTTTCCATATTGTTATAATTGGGGAAATGTACTAGAAGAATCGTTGTTAGAAGTTCCTAAAAACATCGAACCTGGTTTCTTCTGTGACAAATCAATATTAGAGCACGGAATTGAGTTTATCGGATTAATTAACAAACGGGGAAGGATGGAAGGTGCCATATTCAATAATGACATCAACCTAACAGGGGAAAGAAAGGAGATGTATATGATGGAGCTTAGATTGCAAAGCTCAATGCAAAGCGATTTTGATACCGAGTTGGGACCTGTTAGCTATAACGTAACAGAGAGAGGAAAATCAAAGTTTGTTTCAATACTAAACTTTCCATATATCGTATTAGCTATAATGAAAAAAAGTAAAGACCATATTGCAGTGATCGACAAAATTAAGACAGCCACAAGAAATTTCCCGAATTTTAACCAAGAATCCACTGTCCAGAAAAGTGGCCAAGTTTGAACATATATGATAAAAAATCAATTCGTTGTTACAAGTGTGACAGATTCATTGGGGAGATTGATGTTGATGCAAGAGTTACTTTGCCTATGTGTGACAGATGTGCAAATCCCATACCAGAAGGTGATGATAAGGTGCTATACGTAGTAAGTAAATTCAACAAGGACCCCAAAGTTTGTCACAGCCATTGAATGGAACCCTTGCTTAATTTTCTCTTGGTAGTAGTGATTTTATCCAAATCTTGGAAATGTGAAATATAGAAATCTGATAGAGATCTTCTGGGTCTGGTAAGACCCAGCTCGGCGATGGTCTTATTTTAGATCCACTTTTGTAGGAAAACCAGTTTCATTGACTAAGGACGCATAACTTTAGCGAATCCCTCAACCCCTTGCATCTGTTTCGTATAGTAACTTCAGTTATCCCAGATGCCTGTGCAATGACCTTTTGCGTTATGTAACCTCCATTTATCACAGCTGAAATGTATAGTGCGGCTCCTGCAAGTGCCATTGGAGACTTTCCTGCAGTAATCTCCATATTGTTTGCATTTTCCAGAATAGTAAGGGCACCTCGTTTCACTTTCTCGCCAAGACCAGCATTGCTTGCTATTCTTGACATACATTTTATCGGGTCTTGTACGGGCATCTTCAGATCAAGTTCTTTTAGAAGCAATCTGTAACACCTTGATACCTCCTTTCTTTTTATGTTGATTTTCTGAGAAACTTCGGTTAATGTCCTTGGAGTCTCACTATCTCTGCAGGCCATATACAATGAAGCTGCAACAAGTCCTGGAATCGACCTACCTCTGACAAGACCTTTGTCTTGTGCTTTTCTGTAAATATATGCAGTCTTTTCTATTACTGCATCAGATAGTGCAAGTTTGTCTTTGATTCTGCCAAGCTCGCCAAATGCCTGCCTAAAGTTCCTTTCTTGGGATTCATGGACTTGGCTCCTGCTATCCCATGTTCTAAGACGCGTCATAGTGCTCTTCATTGATGTTGAAAGTGGCTTTCCAGTTGCGTCCTTATTGTCGTACCCTATCACTGTTGAAAGCCCCATATCATGAATTGCAAGAGACGACGGACCTCCTGTTCTTGTTCTATCCTCATGTTCCTCTTTTGAGAATGAACGTCTCTCAGGACCAGAATCTTCGATTCGTTCGTCAATAACAAACCCGCAACCTCCACAAAATCTCTCCCCGGTAGAGCCATCGCTTACCATAGTATCTTTTCCACAGCGAGCACATTTCATGTACGAGTCAGTATCAAGAGAAAGCATTCAGTTTATCACGATACTATATAGCTGTCAAACAATAAGAACGGTGGTATTGCACACTTCTTTTTTGCAAACCAATAATCACTCAAATTAAAAAAAATGTTTTCTCTATACAGTCTTCTCTAGTATAGAGAGCAAGGGAAAAGAATCCCATTGGTATAGATAGTAGCTTAGCACTCCAGAACAGATCTTGTCATATTTATCATAAAATCTGTTTGACTCTTCTTTTGTAGCTTCAAAGATAGCCATACCAGTTTTGTTATCGTTAAATGGTCCTGACCAGAGGAATTTTCCAGCTGACTGCCATTCATCGACAAGTTCAATTACTGATGGTGTAATTCTTTGCAAGTCTTCTTCTTTTGTGTTCTTATCAAGGGAACTTACTAAAACCCACAATTTTTTTTCAGAAACTGTTTGAGTTATTTGTGACATGATATACTAGATAGTATTTTTCTATTTAAACACGAACAACATCGCAGCTTCTGATTCTACTTCTATAGACTGAGAATTAGAAGTCTGCTGCAAAAAAACCTTGTGTGAAAGTTTGCAATTTACCAGTAATCGCTAAAAGTATCAATATCTAGTCTAAAATAATGAAAGTAACCCTAAAACGTCTTACAATAGTTATTTCTCATCACCTATTTGGGATTTTATTTAGACCTTAAACGTTTGTAACGTAACAGCTCTGTCTTCTGGTTCTCAAATTCTGAATTATTTTTCGTTATCTTTTTGCATACCAACTTTACAAAGTCCAATTCTACAATTATTACATACATAGTCTTGGGCTGGATTTTTACAACCACACGAACAAGTACAAGTATAGTCGTTCATAGTGTTATTACTCCAAAATAGAATTTAAGTATGTCAGAAACTCATCTGAATAAAAGGTTCAATAATAAATGAATGAAGATCTTCTGATAAAAGAAATGGTAGAGCAGGTATGTCTCAGCCTAGCCTTAAGAGGCAGTAATCGTGATCCAACCAACAGATTTGCTTTAACTATCCTAAATAATACAGTAGAAATCATTCTCAAATTCTACGCTGCTTCCCATGGTTTGCTAAAAGGTAGCGAGGTTAACTCACAGGAAGCCTTTGTTTCCATACTGGATAAAATTAAAGATCAAAACAAGATTGCCAACCATGAAAAAAGAGACATCACAAAATACCACAAGATTCTAGTTGAATTTCATATCAAAGATAATTTCATGATAGAAGATAATGTCATAGATGAATACGTCATACTTGCAAAGATTCTGTTAGCAAGGCTGTATGATTATCGCGCAAGTAAGATTGAATGGGAGAAAATGATCGAGGAGGTAAGGAGACATGCATAGTTTTTGCATGTATCAATATGTTGATTTATGACTCTGTTCAATCATATGAGTTTTTCACGGATTTCGACTTGTTCAATTAGGGGTTTGAACTGTTAAGTTAGGCAGATAACAAATGAATAACTCTAATCCAAAATGCAACCAAAAAAACACTATCAACTTGCAAATCAGCTAACTAGTTACCATATCAGCTAAGTGCGTTATTAATAATTGTCATCCGTAATGTCCGACACGAATGGCGATTTAGTAGACAAAGCATTAGTCTGGCTGGCGATCGAATCAGCACTATTTAAAATTGGAAGACCAATCTACGAGAAGGTTGTAGATGATCTATACGAAAAATATCATTGTTATATACCTGATTGTTATGAACATCCTGAATACCTTAATGAAATACTCAAGGGATTATACGGTAATGCTCATGAAGTTATTGTCAAGTCTATAAATAAGCAATTAGAAGAATTTTCTTACAAAGAACCAATTAAAAGATTCTTAGAAGTTATAAGCCAATAAAAACTTTCACTAGCTTATATGGATCTATAGTTGATGAATCAACCTTTCCACAATTTTTAAAATTGGCTATCTTCTTCATTAACTAAATCCCATAGCTATTAGAGCATTTTTATGTTGTTCATAAAAACGCCTCAGAAAAAGGGAAGACTGTTCTAGAACAATTTTTCATGTTACAATAAATAGAGTATTCAGTTGCATAAAGATTGAATGGCGAGTTCTAGTGGGATTTGGTCGCAAGAGAGTTGAAGAGATAACAAGAGATTTTTTACAACAAACTCATGAAGTTCGCAATATCAAAGTGAAGGGTTTTGAAAATGGAATTTGGTTTGTGGAAGGAAAGGCTCATTCATCATCAGGTGAGCATGTTAAAAAACTAAGAATCGACGGTAAAACTGGCAACATTATTAGTGTGGAATAAACTTCTGCTAAGGTGTCGGGGTTTGATATATGAAAAATCTCCATGCCAAGTTTCTGGGTTTACCTTAAGGAGAATAGACTGGTAATTTCTCAAGTAAATCTCCATTTTCAGATGGTGCTACTAGACATAATTTTCCATTTCTCTCCTCACAACGGATTGCTGATTCTCTGTTTTCATTATCCACGTCTTTGACCCAAAATGCATGTGTACTATAAATAAAGTCTGCATTAGGTTCTTGCCTGTTACAAATCCATTTTGCTTTCCACATACGCTCTTTCGTATTTTGTCCTGGTATCATTTCATGACCACGAACTGCTATAATGTTACCTTTTTCGTCTTTTATCACAGAATTGACTCTTACCATAATTCCCATATTTTTCTATCATTAATTTTTACGGTTAAATATTTCTAAAAGATCACCATGATTACAAAGTCTTACTTGTGCGTTTTCTTGCTAACAAGCTGTATTACCAACGCAGACAGTCCTGAAACAGACATCAATATACCAAAAGGAAGCGAACCTAGCTGTGTCACAAGTACACTAGGCAGACCAGAAAAATGTATGATGAGTGCGACACCTACTCCTAAAACCATCAATTCGCTGCTTTTCATCCATCTTGACGCAAGGGTCTTGTAGGACATGCATATCAGTAGTGGATCCGTCAATATAAGAAAGAGTTAGCTGGAAATGAAAATATTTGCAATTCTAGCAAATGTGAGATATCTACGATTGTAACTACTATGGTACCATGGATGAAATACAAAAGGCAAAACGGGATGGCATATTGAACGCCGTGGGATTTTGTATTGGCCTTGCTACACTTCTGATTGATGTTATTCCAGTGATAGCAATAGGCGCAATAATATTTTGTCCCTATTATGCGATAAAGAGTCTCAGGAAATACAGGAAGCTAAAGGAACTTCAACTTAAGTCAGGACCTTTAGGCTCGGCAAGCCCCCAGGAATATCTCCATTTGTGAGAAAATTCACTGCCCCGATGATCTTGCCAGCCTCTGACTTGCGAAACGGGAGAACCCGCAACTGTAAAAACTGAGGGACCCGCAAGGCAGTAAGCTTATTGAAGTAGCTACAAAACTCCTTTCCAAATTTTTTATTTTTTATTCTGGTTTACTCCCCTTTGAACCTAGAAACATGTTGTTGTAAAGAATAAGATTAGAAAAGTAAGCAAGAAATTACTATTGCTAAGATTGCGGTTCAGAATTTAGCAGATTTTTGTTTAGGAAAACAAACTATTTTTTCGATTTAGCGTTATCGCGTGCTCTTTTTTTTGCTTTGTTTGATGTTTTACTCATGCCAATTTCTAATTTTTTATAAACTTAAGGTGTTTAGTAAAAAAAGATAGGTTGGAAGATTTACTCGTCGTCTGATTCTTCCTCGTCATCTTCGTCAAAGAAACATTTTTAGCTCGATTTGTGCGTAATTTGATCATGAGCGAAAGAGCAAGGCGAATTGAAGAACTAAGAATGAAATCAGGCAGAAGTAAACGCTGTCTTGACTGTAAAAAACATAGATGTATTATTGCTTCTTGCCAATGTGATTGCCACAAGTAGCAAAGATCTGTTTCTTTAAGAACTGTAAGGCTCGCTGCAAAACTCCTTTCCCAATTTTATTTCTAGTAATTCAGACAACTTTAATCTTCTTTCTCTGCTGGATTGCTCTCAAGATGCCTAACCCCATTATTCCATATCCCAGTACAGGTACTTCCAAAGAAGATACCATCAATCCTGTTTTGGCATCCATTGCTGCTACTCCTAGCGCGGTTGTTCCGATAATTGCACCACCTACTAGAAGGAGAGTTGCTGTTACCTTTGTTGTCTTTTTTTCTCGTATATCGATCCCAAAGGAAACGAAAAACAAAATTATTGATGATATACCAAAGTTAGACAGACCAAAAGGCCTCTTATCTATACTAGCTGGCAAAAATCCATGGTTTGCTAATTCGTTCAATCGATCCATCTGCAATGTGGATAAGCAATAGTGTCAAGGCGGCTATCGCAAGCAACTTGGATATTTGGTCCTTCATGATTTGCTCTTTCTTGCGCCTTCTAAGATATTAATTAACTCTGATCTTGCCAACATTCTTCATTCTTGTCTACAAGTTATTTTCTAAAGCTCTAATCGTAGCTAATTTCCTGTGGTAAAAAAGTTTTTCAATTGTTCTGTACGCATAGCCATCAAATAACTTTCCTACTCTTCCGTATGGTAGCTCAAAGTCAATCTCATCTATCACTTGTGTTTGCTTTTGACTGTTATCGACATCAGCGAATTTGTGCAAGTGTCTCCATTTTTTAAATGGTCCAGTTAGCATCTCATCTACATACTCACATTGGTGAGAAGATGCAGAAAACAAAGTTATCGTAGAGTGCCACTTTGTTCTTTTAGAAAGCATCATCATTATTTTTCCTTCAAGCCAAATTTCGGACCCTGAAGCAAGTTTTTGGCTTGTGGAATTGATAATTTTGAGTTCCAGCTCCTTCGGGGTTATTATTCCGAGGTGTTTAACATCTATATAAAATTCCCAGACTTTACCGATAGGGCAATTCACAACGAAGCTATGTCTGAAGGTTGGCAACTGTTACAAAATTAGTATGGCAGATATTAATTATCATGGGTAAAGACAGCGCTATTTCATTTGACTATATACTAAGAAATTAGACATATCTCACAATCGCAAACTGTCCCTGGATTGTTCTTTCCAAGACAGTTGACCTGCCTGACACTCGATACTTATGGTATTTTTGACTTTTAGTTTAGAAAAATTTCGATGGGCCCAATTGGTACAAAGATCAAAATCTCACTATGGTAGGTATTTGATTATCTGCCCAGTGTTATCAAGTGGGATATGGTTTACCTCATGGTTGATGTTATTTAGATCGTTTATCTTCATCAGATTTGGCGTAACGGTATAGAGCGAGTCGTCGATGTAAAACGACCTGCTTCCCTGAGAGTATCCATAGTTGGTACCATTGTCATGCTCCACTTTTCCCTTCAAGGTAAAACCGTAGCTTGGGTCAACTCCAAACACGTAGAAGCCCTGCCAGTTATTTGTATAATATGGTTGTGCTGGTACCGCTCCGCCTAGTAACACAGGTTGCCCGTATTGCTGCAGCGAGATAGGAATGGAGAGTATATTTTTTTCTTTATCAAATAGCAACGCCTTGGGGTCGGACAAAACATCAGAGTTTGATGTCGGACCTACAATCTCATATGTATCCACCGTAACAGGATTGGAAACATTAGAGACATCAAATAGTGAGATCTTGACTCCAAGTGGTTCGGAATTGCCGTATTGGTTTTGCGTTATCTCCTTTCCTATTCCTATGATATGATTTTCATCATATGGGTGCAAGTAACTAGAGTATCCTGGAATCTTTAAGGCTCCAAGCACTTTAGGAGTATCTGCCGATAGATCAATTACAAAGAATGGGTCTATCCTGTGAAATGTTACAAGATAAAGCTTGTCACCCATAAATCGGGCAGAGTAGATCTTCTCGTTTGGAGCAATCTTTTCAAGATGGCCTACTATATTTAGCGACTCGTCGAGAACAAAGACGTTGTTTGATTGCCAGTTGCCATT
>MNJS01000042.1 GCA_001920395.1 Thaumarchaeota archaeon 13_1_20CM_2_39_20 | reverse complement strand
AGCATAAAATTTTGATCTATTGTGAAAATAGAGGAATATCTGAGGTCACTTCCTCACTCAATTATGACAGGCGAAGATGTAGAATTACGTAATGATGTTCTAAGAGAGATATTTCGATTCGCATCATTAAACACAAATGATATTTTCTATCATTTGGGATGCGGTAATGGTAGTGGAGTAGTCATTGCTCTTCAAGAATTTGGCGTAAAGAAAGCCACTGGGATAGATAATAGCCCTAAAAAGATCTCATGTGCGAAAAGAACCTTAGAAGAAAAAAACCTTTACAATGGATCCTTTAGATGCGAAGATATTTTTCACTCTGACATTAACGACGCCTCGGTAATTCTCTTTTGGTTTGCTGATGAACACATAATTGAGAAAATGATTCCAAAATTTTCGCAGTTAAAGAATGGCTCTAGAATAATAACTATTTGGGGACCACTCACCAGTTGTCTGCCGGATAAGGTCGTTTTTCCCTATATTCTAAATGTAGTTCCTTTCAAGAGAGCTAAAGATCTGAGAGAGCAGATGCTTGCTGTATTCGAAACTGACTGCATAGATTTTGTTGTAGCATGGGAATTTGCAGAGAGGTATTCAAAGGCAATAGGACCGAAAGAAGTTGGCAATGATAGATTTCTAACTATTCTTCAATCTCTTTCCATATGGATAAACGCCAAGAACTTAGGAATTGCATGTGGAGATGAAATACCTCAACCAGTGAAGAACTACATGGGCATACTAAGAACATTTTTCAATATCGAAATGGAACATTTGTTAAATCAAAAATCCACTTGAGCAGTCATGCTTTTATTTGTATGCCTCGGATAGAATACATTGGAAGAGAGAATTAACATTAATGTGTCATCTACTGACTATGAGAGTACAAGTAAGGCAATAATTTCAACACTAAGAAACCTAGAACAAATGGTTCATGGAGAGAATGATTTCATTGTCACAGATTCCGAGTTCGCTTTTGGATGGCATTTTTATGTAGTGTGTGTAAATAAATCACTTGTAAGGAAGCTTTCCGAGCAAATGGGGCCGGATTTTGATAGAATAAAAGGTAGGGGTCTTGAGCATAAATTTCTGATGTGGTTGACAAAAAAAGTAGGTCAGAAGAACCTGAAAGTTAAACTAGCCATAAAAGAAGAAATGGAATCTAGTAAATTCGGTATATTTTAACAAGCCCAAAAATAGGGTTTTGCCTATTTAGTTGTAGACTTTCGGTATTTTCCAGCGTTTTTGGACGTTTTCGTTGACATCACAATTGAAATATTGGATTTGGCAAGACTGTATTTATTATATTCTTTAGCTGTAAATAAGGTCGGTTAAAGATAAATAAGAACCTCAAATGAAAAGTGCCCATGATGATGGTAAAAAAGAACACAGTTATTATAGGACTAATTCAAACTCGCGTTTCCGATGATATTAACCGCAACATGGAAAATACTATTTCCAAGATACGGGATGCAGCTAAAAAAGGCGCACAAATCATTTGTTTGCAGGAATTATACAGAACCAAGTATTTTCCAACTGACGAAAGAAAAGATGTTACCCAGTTGGCTGAGACCATCCCGGGAGAAACCACAATAGCATTGTCAGATCTAGCCAGAGAGTTGAACGTGGTAATCATTGCACCCATATTCGAAGTAGACTCTGGTAAACATTACAACACAGCAGTAGTAATTGATACAGATGGAAAGATCATCGGAAGTTACCGTAAAATGCATATCCCTCACGACCCCTTCTTTTACGAGAAAAGCTACTTCCAAGAAGGAGACTTGGGATATCAGATATTTAGAACACCGCATCTGTGTTTTGGTGTGCTTATTTGCTATGATCAATGGTTTCCTGAAGCTGCAAGAACATTGGCTTTACAGGGAGTAGATCTTATCTTTTATCCCTCCGCAATTGGCTATCTTGAAGGCGATCCTTTATCACAAGAAGACTGGCACTACTCTTGGGAAAATATTCAACGTTCTCATGCCATAGCGAATGGCATTCATGTTGCCTCGGTTAACCGCGTGGGTACCGAAGGGGAGATACGATTTTGGGGAGCTTCGTTTGTCTGTGATGCATTCGGAAGAATGATCAAAAGGGCAAGCCAAGAAGATGAAGAAGTAGTTGTCGCGGAGCTTGACATTTCCCAGAACAAAAGGATACAAGATGGGTGGGGGTTTCTCAGGAATCGGCTTCCTTCAACTTATGGTTTGATCAATTCGCGTATTTTGAACGAGACGCCTAAAAGCCTTGGATACTCAATGCCAGCGGAATGGGAAAAACATGATGCGACTTGGCTAGCGTGGCCGCATGATCCCGTTACGTTTCCAAGTAGAGTCAAAAAAGTTGAAAGTGCATACCTGAAGATGATTAATGTGCTGCACAAAAATGAGTACGTAAATCTTTTCGTCAAAGATTCGAATATGAGATCAACGGTGACAAGACTCTTGGAGCAAAGAGGCGTAGATCTCCAGAGAATTAACTTTTACGTGTGGGATTATGCGGATGTTTGGTTTAGAGACTACGGCCCAGTTTTTGTAACTAACAGGGAAAAAAAGCAGATATCTTTCGTACATTGGATATTCAATGCTTGGTCTGGAAAATACAAAGATCTTGCAAAAGACACTCAAGTTCCTCACGTCATAAGTAATAGGTTGCAGTTGAATAATTTCAGGCCCGGCATAGTCTTGGAAGGCGGTTCTGTTGATGTCAATGGGAAAGGTACGGTCCTCACCACCACACAGTGCTTGCTCAGCAGTAACAGGAATCCACATCTTTCAAAAGCTGAAGTTGAGAAATTTTTGATGGACTATTTTGGAATAAATCACATCATCTGGCTAAAATCCGGTGTAGTAGGAGATGATACCGATGGGCATATTGATAATTTGGCTCGTTTTGTTGGTCCAAGAACAGTTGTGTGTGCCTATGAAGAAGATGAGGCTGACGAGAATCATTCTGTATTAAAAGAGAACTATGAGATTCTTCACCAATCAACGGACCAGGATGGAAAGAAATTAAAAGTTATAAAAATGCCAATGCCTCCTGCGATTAGTATGCGTGTCAGAGGTAAGAAAACAAGATTGCCGGCAAGTTACCTTAACTTCTATGTTGCCAACAAGGTGGTTTTAGTTCCCACGTACATGCATAAGAACGACAGTCTAGCAATAAGAATTATTCATAGTCAATTTCCAAGCAGGGAGATTATTGGGATTGATTGCACTGATTTGGTATATGGAATGGGTGCAATTCACTGTATTACGCAGCAACAGCCGACCATAATCGGGTAGGAAAACTATTCATTAGCAAGACGAGGAATACTCATTACTATATTTTAACCCTGAAAAACAAGTCAAAAGTTAGTGAGGTCGTGCTCATCCAGAGGGGGTTTATCAAATGGTTTTCTTTAGGAGCTATTGAATTGAACAGGTAGGAAAAGGCCCTTGAGGTGACTTGTCTATTCAGTTTAGCTAGTGTAATGCGTTTACTATTCTGTACTGTTTCCTCGCAAGTCTCTAACCGCAAGCTTCCGAGTTTTATTGATATGACCTAAATTTAAAACAAAAAGAAACAGAGTTCTATGACTTGAGTTCTAACTTGATTTCATTTAGTTTTCTTTTGTAAAGGTCCGTGCCTCTTTCAGTCAAACGTATGATTTCATAACCGTCATGATCAGCTCTTTGGATCAAATCAATGGTCTCAAGCCAATCCAGATAGAGAACGCATTTATTATAAGCCAAGTTGCATTTCAATGCGATGTTTGTCTTTTTTATTCCGCTGTTGTAATACAGAAATTTTACAAGCCGCTTTACGACCCCCCAATCTATTCTCCTAATCTCTTTTTTGTTTATGGTTTTTTCCATAAAATGTTCACTGCTCATTTATCACTATGTCGTAGTCAAGAGTGCGTTAAAAGAAGAGTATGTAATCTCATGTCAAAACAGACCGCTTTTTGCGATCAGAAGTAGAACTATTGTTCTGGCCAGTTTGTGTGACACCTGAAGCATTTACCGCGATATCCGTTGTATCTTGGTTCCCAGTACATCTCGATTTCTTTTTTGCAATTGATGCATCGCTCTTGGTAAGAGGAAGGAGCTCTTTGCATGCCATTGCATCAAGGCTTTTTCTATTAGGAGAATGTATGTATGAAAAGTGGACATACTAAGCACACACCAGAGGCCATAAGATCGTATTTCATTCCTAATTTCTAATTGCCATTTTTTAAATTGCTGATCTTCTTATTTTCTTCTTGTCGTACTTTTCTGATTTCCATCAAATCTGTCCGCCCAGTGTTGCCTAGTTTCATATTCTGGCGGACCAGTTTCAATGTTAGTAATTGCTTGTTTCATCTTCTTGTTACTCCAGATGAAGATTCCCCACCGCTATTGCAGCACCAAACTCCTTCCAAATTTTTTGCCCTCAAGTAAAATCTATCGATGACTAATATTTTAAAGTAAAAGGAAAAATGAATTAATCTATATCGTTTGTTAACCATTTTTGCAATATTGATTATGATCATAATCAATATTGTACTAGTATTATTAGGCTTAACAATCCCACTTGGAATAGCAATTTTTTGGTCCAAGACAGCAAAAATATTGAACCGAAGATTTGAGAATAAGTCTTGTGGAACTATTTTAGATGGAAATCGTAGCTACATTCTAGTCAAATGGCTCTATCATCATAGATCAAAATTCAATATTCTCATGGTAGCAATAGTAACAATAATCGAATTTCTTGCGCTGTTACAATTTTAGATTACTCTAATAATCTTGATCAAAAACTTAATTCTACTTTTTGAAAAAATCGAATTTTTATGAACTTCATTCTAATTTAGGCTTGAGTCTTGTATGGCTCAGACTCTCACAGGTATGAATCCAAACATCTTTCTCTTTTCAGCCTCTGTTGATCTTATAGAAGATTTTTGTATCCAGTTTATAAGGTATTGAGCTGAGGAAAGTTATTGTAAACATAGTAAGAGGGAAGAATCGTATTAATCGTTGTCTAACTATAGTTTTTGTCATACTTCTTGTATCGTCATCTCTGGTGGTACTTGCCCCGACTTACAGCATTGCAGGCAATGGTAATGATGATGAACATAAAAAAGGTATAAAAGATTTTGGCGATGACGACAACAGAGAAAAGAAATGTAAACCCGATAAAGATGACAAGTACGAACATGAGTGTGACAACACAAACGTACTTTTCTTCAAAGATGACTCCTCTTCCAGTATAGGAAGGACACAAATAGGAAGCTCGCTCACAGTTAATGATCTCTCTTTCCCAGGTGTTGTACAATTAACAATCATGCAAATTAAGACATCTCTAGATCCCATCTTTCTCAAAATAATTCATTGAAATAGGCATTGATTCGTTCGTAATTTTGATTCGAGTCCTGTAAGATTCGATTAGATAGGGAAAGCGGGCCCGATGGGACTAGAGTACCATCATGGTCTTATTTTGGGCCCACTTTTGTAGAAAAATCAAACTTTGTCTTCCTTTTTCGTTTTATGATTTTGTTTGGAAGTATTCTCACCAATAAGATGGGAAATACGTGGAGGATCTTTTCCTATATGAAATGAAATGGCATGTTGTTCTGTGGCAAGATCTGCTTTTGTTATGCGTTCATGTTGGCGTAAATGTTCAGTCCAAGATTCTGAAGTAAACATCTCAAGATAACGACTTGGATTTTCGATATCATGAAACAATACCCAATTGATTGCGCCATCACGCAATCTTATAGAACGCACGTTGTTCATTGCAGATTCAAACTCATCTGAACGTGCTGGATCAATCTGAAACTCTATCTCTACTAATACAGATCCCTCTTCGTGGTCATCAATGTCAATCATCACACGTGGCATAGACCAATGCATTGATGGAGTCATGTCTACATCGGTGTGCGGCTTTAGTTTGTAACGAGTTGAAGTAACAAGACCAATTACTAACCCAATAGATGCGGCAAGTAATGCGGTTGGAATTCCCCAGATCTCTGCAACAATTCCCCATACGATACTACCAATGGCTACTCCACCCCAGTATATCATCTGATGAACTGAAACTACTCGTGTTCTTACCCATGATGCTACAGAATTGTATGCAACAAAATTCAAGCTGGATGTTATAATAATCAAAACAGTTCCAACCGCAAATATTCCAACAAATACGATGATGATGTCGTGCTGGAATGACAAGACAGCCATTGCAACTGCATACAAAATTGTCGCACTTGTTACGCGCTTTTCTATTGACGTCTTCTTTATTCGTGGCACTATTACCAAACCACTGATCATTCCTCCTATGCCAAATGCGCCAATCAGAATTCCAAAAAGAATTGAATTTGAACCTGCTACGTTACGAGCTAGCAGAGGCAAAAGTGACACTAACGCACTGCCACAAATTGTTAATGCAAAGTCGCGAACAAAAAGTGCGCGTACATGTAATGAATGATGCATGTATCGCAATCCTGTGCGAATAGCTCCAATTACTTGCTCAGGGGGAAGAAGTTTACGTTCTGATGATTTATGCCATCTGTGGAGAAAAACAATGATGCCAACAAAGGAAAGTGCATTTAGCATAAATACTGCCCATGGTCCTGCTGCCGCAACTACCAAACCACCGAGAAGAGGACCAACTGCAAGTCCTATGTAAATTGCCACACTAAACAAAGTCATTGCAGCAAGAGCTTTTTTCTTTGGTACAAGCTCAGTTTGAATTACGATATTTACAGGTAAGCTCATTGCATTACCCAAGCCAAGCAAGAAAGTAAACACAAGAAGAATTGAAGATGTTGTAAAACCTCCAAAGGTGAGGATGCTTAAGATCGCAGCTACTGCAAGTGAAAAGTATTGTGTGCCAAGGAAGAGCTTGCGTCTGTCAACGATATCTGCAAGAGCTCCTGCCGGAAGTGCGAGTAGAAATATCGACAAGCTTGTAGCCATTTGTAAAAGCGCCACAATGAAAGGAGATGGGGAAAGAGATGTTATCAGCCAGCCAGATCCAACACTCTGCATGGCAACACCTATGTCTGATGCAAACATTGTAACCCATAGAAATCGATATAGAGCGTTTTTTAGAGGGCTCTCTGACGCAGAATTTGTGCTACTCATGTGATATCACGCACAAACAATATTCCTCTAATCAAATGTATAAATTAGTTCATTCCAATTTTTTATTTTCTTATTTTACTAGTCTCTTTTTGTCAATTTCCATGATCAGCTGTTATCATGACCATTTTTCTCATTTACATTAGTTTTGTCCTCTTCATGGTTGTCTCCACTTTCATGGTTTCCGCTGTTTCCTTCATTGCCATCATTGCCATCATTGCCGTGACCATGTCCATCACCTAGCACCGTAACTGTTGATGTTCCAGAGCTTGTATCATGTGTACTGTCACCCAAATACGATCCAGTTATTGTAATAGAGCCTGAGCTTGACGGTGTATAGGTTAAGGCACATGCACCCGATAACAACGCACAAGAACTGGGACTGAAGCTTCCCCCTCCGCCGCCAGAGAATGTCACATGCCCTGAAGGATCAATAGTGGTTCCGATATCTGTATCTATCACAGTAGCAGTAAATTGTATCGATTTACCTATTACAATAGATGCTGGATTTGGCGTGATTGACGTAACTGTTATGCGTTTGTTCACCGTCTGTGTCAAGGCAGATGAAGTATTGCCAGCAAAGTTACTGTCACCTCCATAGGATGCCGTAACTGAGTGTGTTCCTACTGAAAGAGAAGATGTAACCAAGGTAGCTGTACCACCGGATAATGCGACCGGTGAGCCAAAATCGGTACCGTCAACTTGGAATTGTATAGTTCCAGTTGCAGTGCTTGGCGATACCGTAGCTGTAAATGTTACTTGTTGGCTAAATGTGGAGGGGTTTTGTAATGAGGAGAGCGTGGTAGTCGCGGTGACATTGCATAAAGTCACAACGAGGTTACCAGTAAAGGCGCCGTTGTTGGTAAGGGCGGCGTGACAATAGTTGTCAATGGTGCCAGAATTGATAAAGGTGCCGCCAATGTTGTTGTTGATGGTACCGGAGTTAGTAATGGTGCCGCCAATGTTGTCGAAAAAGCCCCCACCGTTGTTGTTAATGATACCGCCGGAATTGTTGTTGATGGTGCCGCCGGTCCCAATGCCGCCGTTGTTGTTAATTGTGCCAGAGTTGGTGATCGTACCACCAATATTGACCACAAGGAAAACTCCTGATGGTATAGTCAAGCTATCAGTTGAATCGACTGCAAATCCGGGTGTTATGCACGCATTGTTTGGAACGTCCCAAAAACCATTCAGAGTTGTTTTACAGGTATTCTGTTCCACAATTAAATTGACGGCATAGGCTTTGGGAATTATTAAAGAAGAATCAAAAGAAAATGTAAACACTAAAACGAGCATGAGACCCGAAGAACATGTGAACAGAAGGGTTTTGCTCAATTCACATTTCATTCTCTAAGGATTATTATTAAGTACACAGGATTTACTGTTACAGAAGATTAATACAGATTTAAAATGTAGGCCAGTTTTTGGATCCGGCGTATATTGAATAACCTACTCTACTATTTTCAGTACATCATCACCTTCGATTTAATACTAGTTACAGCAGATTTTCACGAACAAACGGGCTATAATTTTGTGCCTGGATTCGAGTCCTATAAGTTTGGCTCCAAAACCTGCGATTTGTCATGGATCTTTGTTAAACTCTCGAATAACTGGTCTCCTTTTAGTAATTCCTTAAGTACTGCATTTATTTTATCCGGCTTTACAAGAGACTGTTCAAAACTTAGTCCGAACCGATTGACCAGTCTATGTTCTATTCTGCGTAATGTCTTTTCATCAAATGTCTCTCGCATTCTTTGGTTAAGCGAGATTGGGCCTAACATTCAATGAGAAAACATCAAAGTTCCATAAAATCTTATCGCAAGAATTTTCTAGCAGAAAGTCCTATTAGGGCAGCATTTGCTCAGAATTTATCGCATTTTGTGCAAATATATGATTAAGGGGTAAATATGATCAAGACTATTCTTTTAGTTAGGGAATTAAACTAAAAGTTGAAGGCCCTTGAGGGGAATCGAACCCCTGTCCGGGGATCCACAGTCCCCTATACTCGCCACTG
The DNA here is from genome assembly GCA_001920395.1 of Thaumarchaeota archaeon 13_1_20CM_2_39_20. Taxonomy (GTDB): domain Archaea; phylum Thermoproteota; class Nitrososphaeria; order Nitrososphaerales; family Nitrosopumilaceae; genus Nitrosotalea. Next base: position 53,888 of record MNJS01000042.1, on the reverse strand, counting down.
TACTACAAGGGCCATAAGGAAAAATCGTTTCCGATCCTGTATTAATCTTAACTATGTACTTGGAGATTAGAAACCGTTGGTATCTCTGGTGAATTGTTAACCGTAAAGAACAAGAATCATGGATTGATAACTCCCCTACCAATTATTTTTCCTTCTTTCAACATAGTGAGTGCTTCGGTAGCCTGGTTCAACTTGAATTTGTTCGAAATTACCGGTTTTATTATGCCTCTGTGCGCGAGGGAAACCAGTTCCAACATATCAGTCATTGAACCTGTGTATGAACCGATTATTTTATAGGCCCTCGTAGGCATGGTCACTAAATTCAGTTGTAATGCTCCTCCAAATAGTCCCACTAGAACAACTCGCGCCCTGCGTCTAAGTATTTGCATGTCAGTCTCAACTGTTTTGCTTGCGTTAACAAAATCTATCACGGCGTCAACACCAAGGTTGCCAGTAATTTCCATGATAGTTTTCACAGGATCTTCCTTCTTTGAATTAACGGTAATGTCTGCTCCACTCTGTTTTGCAATCTTTAGCTTGTTATCGTCAAGATCCATGGAAATTATTCTTGCTCCACTAACGGCTTTTGCCAATTGTATTCCCATCAGGCCGAGTCCGCCCGCCCCAACAATCACAACATTGTCATTTGGTTTAAGGTGAGCATTTTTGACTGCTCCGTATGCAGTGAGAGCCGAGCACGATAAAGGCGCACTCACATCTGGATCCATCTCGTGAATCTTTGCAAGATATTTGTAGCTTGGAACTAACACATATTCTGCGTAACCACCATCGTTGTATACACCTAAAGATCTGGGCTTATCACAAAGATTTTCTTCTCCTATTCTACAGGCTGGACACAATCCTTCTCCTATCCAAGGAAACACAAGTACTTTCTCATTTTTAGTAAATCCTTCTACCTCTTCTCCGACACTTTCGATAACACCGGCAACTTCATGACCTGGGGTCAGCGGATATTTCACACCACGGTCAGTGGTCTTCATGAACTGACCTGCTGGTCCTTCGTAACCTCCATCCCACAAGTGTATATCACTATGACACACGCCAGCAGATTCTACTTTTACTAGAACTTGGGAACCCTTGGGCTTTGGGGTTTCAAGTGATTGAATTTCTAGTGGTTCTTTCACTTTAACAATTCTGGCAGCTTGCATGATGGGCATACTATCATGCCATATAAGATAGTTTTGTGAGATTTTCTTGCAGGAACAAAAATTTGTTTTGTGAATTATAAATTATCTAATTTTTGGTCAGTATTGCAGACGAATAAAAAAAATTTCAACTTCTCTGATTTTTGATATTTGATTTTCTGACCCGACAATTAGGCGTAGGTTTATTACTATGCGAAAAAATATTCGGAATCATGAAATGGAGAAACTGGTATCTTTCAATGGGAATCACTGCTGTTGTGATCTTCGCCAGTATGTTATATCTAGGTACATTTCTCTGCGTACCGATGGAAAATGCTTCATGTGTGTCATTTTGGAAATAGCTTGCCTTAGATTTAATTAAAACCCTTGCTAAAAGTTATCGTGAGTTGTTCTGGGGAGACCGTGGAAGTTTCAAGTGAGTTTATACAGATTAAACCGATGATTTTAAATCAGCTTAAAAAAGCAAAGTACGGAGTTTCAGATCACGGTACTGTTGAATTGTGTCATTGGACAAAAAAATCATTTAAAAACGGTGGTGATTGCTATAAGCACAAATTTTATGGAATTTCAACCCATAAATGTATGGAATTTTCTCCAGCAGGGATGTTTTGTGAAAACAGATGTGTTTACTGCTGGCGCCCAATGGAGTTCTATAGTGCTATGAAGATGCCCCCTGACAAAGTTGCACCCCCAGATGTTATAGTTGGAAATCTAATGGAAGAAAGAAGGAGACTCATAATGGGTCATTATGGCGACGAAAGAAACGATAAGAGCAAACTTGATGAATCATTGCTTCCTAGTCACTATGCGATATCCCTTTCTGGGGAACCAACCATGTATCCGCAACTTCCTGAATTAATAAAATATCTTAAGAAACTTATTACAACAAAATCAGTATTTCTTGTAACCAACGGACAGGAACCCGATATGCTTCAAAGGTTACAAGATGAAGATGCGCTACCCACCCAACTTTACCTTTCAACGAACGCACCCAATGAAGAGATTTTCCATTCAGTAAATAGACCAAAGTACAAAGACGCTTGGGAGAGGTGGAACACTAGTCTGGAGATACTCTCAAAACTTGATACTAGAACAGTACTTAGGATAACACTCATCAGAAATTACAACTGCGATGACGAATTAATAGCTGAATATGTCAAGATGATAAAAAGATCAAATGTTCATTTCATTGAGACGAAGTCCTATATGCACATAGGTCGCTCAACTAATAGACTTGAGCGTTCTGACATGCTAGAAATGCCAGAGGTAAGACACTTTTCTTCCGAGTTGGCAAAGCAAACCCAAATCTTTTCTGTGATGGATGAAAGTGAGATTTCAAGGATCGTGGTACTGCAGAATCGCAGACGAATCATTGACCGCTGGATCGCGTCTTACGCAAATACCAATTAGCAAATCTTTTAAGAGCTAGGTATCTGTGTGAGATAGTGTTCTTTTCTTTTAGTTTTGAATACGTTTTTCTCTGACCTCTCGGAATGAATATGGGATCAAATCCCCATTTTCTTCCAAATTCTTTCTTGGATATCCTACCAGACACTTTTGCACTGAATACTTTTGTGTTTCTGTTTGTTTCGCAGTACGCTATGACTGCCTGGAATGCAGCAGTTCTTTGTTTTGATACCAGTTTTAAAATCCCCCTGTTTCCAATTGTCTTAAAGATGAACGATGAATACGGGCCTGGAAAACCATTCAACGAATTTATGAACAGACCGTCATCTTCCACTATCACCGGTTTTGAACAAAGTGAAAATGCTCTAATGACCTTGCTTCTTGCAATTTGTTGCAAGTCATCCGCCTGAATTTCTTGAAGATGACATCTAAGAAACTTTAGTTCCATACCAAATTTTGATAGAATGTTCTTGGCTTCATTGAACTTGTTTTTGTTTGATGACGCAAAATATATTTCAGACAACGTTTGCATATCTCCCCCTTTTTTCTATAACTGAAACCTGCGAGATAACTCTCTCTTTTCTTGGTGTGCCAACAATTTTCTCGTATCCGTTTAGAAATGATTCCCAAGATTTACCGACGATGTCAATGTGCGCGCTGTTTAGTACTTCCTTAAATAGCCTAAGATCTATAGCGTGGTCTTCGACTTTTTCCGTCTTTTGCGCAAGCCCGAAATCTATGATAATGAGACCTTCTCTTGTGAGAATGAAATTTGATGTGGTAAGATCTCCATGCATAATTCCATTCTTGTGTAAAGTACCAACTATTCTTCCAATTTTTTTGCACGCCTTTATTATGGTGCCATTAGGAAGATCTCTTACGAGTTTGCCTGGTACATACTGCAAGAATATTTCACATTTCTTTTGGTCAACAAAATATACCAGAGGTGTACTTATCCCAAAAGATTTTACCTCAGAGATCATCTTTGCTTCCCTAGTAGTTCTCAGCCTACGTATTCTATTATCAAGAAGCTCATTACGATAATCCTTCCTCTTTCTAATTTTTAATATCGATTTTCTACCGTTCCAAGATGTAACATAGATATCTGCTTCAGCACCTATTTTCACTAGCTTCAATAGAATTGAAGATGTGGTCTCACATAATTTAAGTTACAGTCAACATGTTATGAAACGATTAACAATCATTATTCTGAATATACAGTTATAACACAGAGTAAAAAACGAAACCTCATGGAGCCTAACGAAAAAAAGATTATTCAGGAAGACTGTTCCGAAGATGCGTTGGGACCCGGCGTTCTAACACTAACCAATATCAGAGTAGCCTTTGATAAAACTGAGGGAAGAATCATTGATTTTTCGAAAAAATTTGGCAACACTGTACTAGATGCAAAGTTAAATGAAATAATAGAAGTAGCTAAAGAAGGGATATTAATTAAAAAAGTTCGAATAAAAATCAAATCTAATGAGGGCGAAATGACCTACAAGTTTGGCGTTTTCAATACAGGCAAGTGGGAAAAGGAAATAAAAGAAGCAATCTCCAAGTTCAATAGCTAATAATGCACTTCAACTGTATCGATTCTCCATGATTGTCTCACAAATGTGTCTTCTAATTTAGCGCCATTTTTTTTAGAAGACTCTAATAGTCCTAACCAAGATATTTGAGATCCACAGTCTCCCGCGTATTCTTTTGGGGCTACAAAAAACGTACAATTATGTCTCTTGCATACACCAGTTAGTATATCTGAAAGTCTCTTGTTGGCTGCTACTCCACCTACCACTAGGAGCTCCTTCTTTCCTGTAAATGAGAGGGCTCTTTCTGTCGCTTCGCCTATCATAGAAAATGATGTTTCCTGCAATGAATAACATGCACTCTCGAGTCCTTTTGGGATTATCTTTTTCGTTGCAGACAAAAGACCTGAAAATGACACATCATTTCCTTTCACCACATATGGCAGAGGTACGTAGGTGGATGATTTTGATGCGATCTCTTCTATCTTTGAACCACATGGTGACGCAAATCCTGCATGTCTTCCAATTTGGTCCAAAAGCTGTCCTAGTGTTATGTCCAATGTCTCTCCAAACACCCTCCATTTCTTAGACAGGAGTGCCAGAATCATGGTATGACCTCCTGATACAAGCAGGACTAGAGGATCATTGGCGCCGGTTAGCATCTTTCCCAGTTCAATGTGTCCAAGTGCGTGATTCACTGGGTATATCGACATATCATAATACGAAGCGAGAGATCTTGCAACAACAGCACCAATTCTCAAGCATGGTCCCAGACCAGGGCCTGCCGCATAGGAGACTAAATCGATATCATTTATCTTAACGCCTGATTTCTGCAAACATTCTGCTAGGACCTGCGGAGAATTTTCTGCATGGTGACGAGAGGCCTCTCTAGGATGTATCCCTTCTCCTTCTGGCGGTGTATAGATTTTTCTTATGTCAGATAGGATGATGCCTTGCGTTCCCGTCTTCTCAATAATTGCACACGAGAAGGTGTGAGCAGTACTTTCAATCCCAAGGCAGAGCATATTATCCTCTACTTAGAGTAGATACTATTTTTAAAACATCACCATTTTTCAGTTGATGTTCTGCTCCTACTCTTTGTTTTGTTTTTGCGTCAACAGCGTGAAGGAAACCCTTGGCGAGATCTTCATGTACTGCTCTTGCAAGGTCTCGCGCAGTTGAACCCGACCGTAAGAGTTTTGCATCTGGCAAGACTTCACCATTCTTATTAGATAACTTTGTTTCGTCTTCTACCGGAAAGACTACAATTAATCGTAAAAGATCAAAACATGCCGAGTTCAGAGTTTGTTGCACGCCACTACCATCTAATTTCAATAACACTTTTTCTGCCAGATCGAGTGCCTTTTTTTGTTGAGGATTGAGATCCACTCCCTTTATTTTGAAATTCTTATCACCAGGCAAGTAATCTATAAGGCCGTTTTTTGCAGCCTTTCGTAGAAGAAGTTCTGTTTCTGCGCTACATGCGACAGTAGGATGTATCTTCTTAAATTCATTTAAGATACTTAGATCATGACATAGGTCTGCTTTATTGGCAGCGATTATCATTGGTCTAGTTTTCTTCCTAAGCTCTTTGGCGAACGAAAAGATATCGTTTTCTGTCCACTCCAGCGGTTTTTTAGTTTGTAAATTCAAACCGTGAAGGACTGACTCTACGTCATATTCGTCTATCCCAAGACCACTGAATCTCTGCGTAATTGCATGAATAATTTTTCCACTCTTACTTTCAAGTTCCCTTGTTAACTTGTGCCATTCACGTTGAAGTATCTGTTTCATCCATTGATCAAATTCTTCTTCAACAAATTTTACATCTTCTAATGGATTATGAGTACCAGCAGGAATTGGCTGACCCTGAATGTCGGTAGAACCTGATGCGTCTACAACATGAATGAGGACTTCTGCTTGTCTTGCGTCATCTAAGAATTTATTTCCAAGGCCTTTGCCTTCGTGAGCTCCAGGAACAAGACCTGCAACATCAATTAATTTAATAGGAATATACCTCGTTCCCTTCACACATAACTGGTGTGTATGGTTTATAGAGAAATGTTTGCATGCGCATTCAGCTTTCACATATGCGATACCAACGTTTGGTTCTATGGTAGTAAATGGGTAATTCCCTATCTGTGCTGTTGTTTGTGTAGCGGCAAAGAAGAAGGTGGACTTGCCCACATTGGTCTTACCCAGGAGGCCAATTTGCATGCAAATCACTCCAAGGATTGCTCTTATTAGTATTCCAGAAGTGTTTAATTTGATTCTACTTTCATCCTAGTTATTGAAAATAATAACAGGTAATCCTGGAACGGGAAAACACACAGTAGCCAAAATAATTGCAAAGAAATTGAACCTTGATATGATTGACATAAACAGGGTAGCCATAGACGAAGGAATATTTGAAAAAAGGGACGGAACTCTTGATGTAGATATAAACCGATTAAAGAGGATAATTACCCGGAATGCGTCAAAAAATTCTTTGCTTATTGGACATTTGGCTCCTTATCTTGTGTCTCGAAATAATGTTGAATCTGCAATTGTATTGAGAAGAAACCCATACAAACTTCAGTCTGTGTACAAGAAAAGAAAATATGGTTCTAAAAAAGCGATTGAAAACCTAGGTAGTGAGATACTAGGAATAACGTATTACGACGTGGTAAAAAAAATTGGCCGTAACAAGACTTTCCAAGTAGATACCAGCAACAAATCAATCTCAATAGTAATAAAAAGAATTCAGGCTTTTTTCCTTGGGGGTAAAACTCAGGAAGATGACGTTGATTGGTTGGGATTGGTTCTAAAAAAAGGAGATTTGAAAAGATTTTTCCCATACTAGGTTCAAATAACGTCAATTCAGATCACAATATGAAATGTTTGAGATAAAAAAATCTGATCTTGCAGGTAGGATAGGTGTATTGTATACAAATCATGGTAAGGTTGAGACACCAGCTTACGTACCTGTTGTACATCCCGTACGACAATCAATATCCCCCAAAAAATTGAAAGAGATTGGTTTTGATCTTGTAATAACTAATGCCTTTATAACACTGAAACAATTTGGTGAGGACGCAGTAAGAAGGGGCATTCACGGGATAATTGACTACGATGGTGCGGTTATGACGGACTCGGGAGGTTACCAAGTGTTGGAGTACGGAAATATAGATGTTGATCATAGAGCAATTGCATCTTTTCAAAAAGGAATCGGAGCAGACATCGCAATTCCCTTGGACAAACCAACAGGATTTGGCCTGCCTGAAAAGAAAGCAAAAGAGTATGTTGAACACACTCTAAGAGTTTCCAAGGAAACTCTGGATACTCGCGAGAATAATGGACAGATTTGGGTAGGTCCAATACAGGGAAGCGAATACTCGGATTTAGTTAGAAAATCTACAAAGTCTCTTGTAGAGTCTGGTTTTGAGATGCTAGCATTGGGAAGCCCAGTCGAATTCATGGAGTCATATGAATTCAGGCTGCTAGCTGATATGATAATTACCGCGAAAAAAGAAATGCCTTACGCGATTCCTCTACATCTTTTCGGGGCAGGTCATCCCTTGACTATTCCACTAGCTGTTGCACTGGGGTGTGATACTTTTGATTCTGCGTCTTACATGCTCTATGCAAAGCATGATAGGTACATAATGGAAGATGGCACGATTCACCTCAATGAAATATCCTACTTTTCGTGTAATTGTGAAGTTTGCAGTAGTTTTAAGCCAAGGGAGATTCAATTGCTAAGTAAGGAAGAGAGGATAAACAAGGTAGCGCTTCATAATCTTTATTCGATAAAGGCCGAGGTTGATAAGGTAAAAGAAACCATCCAGGAAGGACGATTGTGGGAGTATGTGATAAGAAAGGCCCGTTCACACCCAAAACTCTTTGAAGCTATACCTGTTTTTACCAAAAATACTACCTTCTTTATTGAAACTACACCCCGCTTCAAAGAGAACGCAATATTCCTCTTTTCAAAGGAGGATCAGTTTAGACCCGAGGTTTCTAGATTTCATAACATGGTACGTAGATTCAAGACAAAAAAACGTACTCTTGTTATAGTTCCAGATGGGGGCGTAAGGCCATTTTATTTATCAGCAGAATACAATAAATTGAAAAAGAAATTTGCAACCAAGATTGCTGACATACAATTTTGTCAATACAATCCATTCCTTGGTATAATTCCGCTGGAACTTTCAGATATTTATCCTGCTGCGCATTATCTAGTTTCTAACACCATCTCTATCAAAGAGGATTTTTCCGAATTTATGGAGACTTGCAAGATATTTCTCAAGAATAATACATTTCGAACAATATACGCGGCGGATGACGAATTCCTGAGGTATTACGCGAAATCGTCTAAAGTAAAGATAAAATTTTTCAATTTTAAAAAATAATAAAAAATGGAAGAACGATTTTCGCTTAAAGTGCGGCGTCTTCTGCCCAGCCTTTGACGAATACACCGTTCTTGTGGAGAGGAACTGGTTGACCAGGTGTGTAACTCATAGGTCTCATCCAGAAGATTGACTTTGTGGGACAAACTCCAATGCATGCACCGTCTGAGATGCACCTTTCTGGATAAAATACAAATGCTTTACCTCTCTTCCAACCTTCTACTGGTTTGACACGAAGAACGTCTGGGCCTAGAGAAGTACAGATCTCTACGCAAAGCGCGCAGCCTATACATCTTTGTTCATCTATGTCCGGAATGATTGCTATTGGCATTCTAATTTTAATCATTCACAGTTTGCTATTTAAACCATCTGTAAAATTCATAACGGAGTTATAGAATTATTTCACGTTTTTGGAATAAAAGAAAAACAAAAAGAAAGTATAATTGATTATTTTTACTTCTTTGATTGGCGCATCGCTTCAATCTGGCCTGATGTTACCCAGTCAAGCAATTCTGCCGCAGTAGGATTTAGATTTCCTTTTTGATTCATCATATTGTGAACCCAAATCCAATTTATTTGGTTCAATAATGGTTTGTTTCCCTCATCGCCTTTTCGAACTTTATCTCGAAGGTCTTTTGGGATAGTGCTCCACCACTGATCGAAGTTTCTACCCATGCACAGATCAATTTTGGTTGATATAATTAAGTCTTTTGTAGATTATACCGACAGTATAATGACTCGTTTCTAAAGAACACTAAAGGTTTAAAGGTACTTTGAAAAGATTTTGAATTCTTGCACGTAAAAGTTCTAGGCGCGGCCAAAGAGGTGGGTCGCTCTGCCTTTCAAGTAAATTGCGATGGAACTGTCTTCCTCTTAGATTATGGAGTTGAGCTAGGCAATGAACCCTCGTATCCTATAGAAGTAAATCCACATGATATTACTGCGGCAATCATAACTCATGCACACCTAGACCACTCTGGTAACATACCGTCGCTTTTTGCAAGGGGTAGTACAGATGTCTACGCAACTCCTCCAACGTTTGATCTGTCAAGGCTCCTCATAGAAGATATGATAAAAATTGAAAAAAGTGAACTTCGGTTTGACATGTCTGATGTCACAAAGATGATGATGTATTCAAAAGAAATCAAATACCGGGAAAGAATTACTCGGGGTAATGCATCCTTCGAACTTCGTGAGTCAGGTCATGTCTTGGGCGGTGCCTCAGTTTTAGTTGAGTTTGACAATAAAAGGCTGTTTTACACGGCCGATATTAATCCTAAAGGATCTCGCATGTTAAGAGAGGCTGATCTTGATTTTGGTGAAATAGACTTGCTAATTACAGAAAGCACCTATTCACAGACTGACCAGATGCCTCGCGCTGAAGCAGAAGAAATGTTCATCGAGTTCGCATATGAAGTACTAGACAGAAAAGGGTCGCTTTTTGTTCCTGCGTTTTCCGTCGAAAGATCTCAGGAGATAGCATGTGTTCTTAAGAACGCTAATTTCAAACACAGAGTCATAATGGATGGAATGGCTGTCAAAGTAAATGAAATAATGTTAAGATATCCAGATTTTCTACGTGACCCCAAAGTTTTTTCCGACTCTGTTCATCAAGCCATTTGGATACGAGGTGAAAAAGAAAGAAAAAGCGCCTTAAGCGAGCCGTCTGTCATAATTTCCCCAGCTGGCATGTTGGTAGGCGGATCCGCAGTTTTTTATTTACAACAACTTGCTCTTGACAAGAAAAATGGCATTGCATTGGTATCGTATCAAGGAGAAGGAACTCCTGGGAGAAAACTTTTGGAAACTGGACGTGTAAGCGCACGCGGAAAAGAAATGAGAGCGGAAGCGGAAGTTAGACAGTTTGAATTTTCTGGACATGCTGATAGGACTGCACTTTTTGATCTAATTGGCAAAATAAAAGGCAACCCCAAGGTTCTTACGATTCATGGTGATAATGAATCATGCATAAAGTTTGCAGCAGAAATCCATGAGAAGTTTGGCTTTGAAGCCCATGCCCCAAATGCTGGGGAGTTAATTACTATTTGAGATGCAGAAAATCTCCAAAATAAATCTGGATTTTACAATAAATAGTGGCCAGGTGTTCCTATGGGATAAAAAGGGAGATAAATGGACAGGCGTAAACGGTGAAGACATTCTCATAGCAACACAAGAACCATTTGGGTTGACCTCGTCTTCTACAAAAATAAATAATTTTTTCAGAGAAGATGATGATTTAGAAAAGATCTTAACCAATATCAGCAGGGATAGCCTTATCAGGAGAACTGCTCGGCGTTTTAAGGGTTTGAGGCTAATGCGACAGGATCCCTTTCAATGCTATATTTCTTTTATTTGCTCTTCAAATTCATCTATACCAAACATCAAATTAATGTTACAAAATCTGTGTAAAAAATTTGGAACTAGAATCGAATTTAATAGACAGCATTTTTTCACTTTTCCAGAAGTCAAAACACTAGCAAACGCATCGGTGAAGGAGTTATTATCCTGCGGCCTTGGGTTTAGGGCAAAATATGTGAGAGAGGCATCCAAAGATGTGGCTTCTGGAAGAATAGATTTCAATCTATTAAGGAAAGCTGACTATAAATCGGCATTAAAAAGCCTTAAAACAGTTTATGGCATTGGCAACAAAGTAGCTGATTGTATACTTTTGTTTTCTCTAGACAAACTAGAAGCCTTTCCGATAGATAGATGGACACAGAAAATTTTACTGAAATATTACTCAAAGATATTTTGTGACATTACAGAAAAATCTCTGACGGAAAAAAAATATGAAAACCTACACGAAAAACTTTTGGAGTATTTTGGACCCTATGCAGGATATGCACAGCAATTTCTCTTCAAAATGGAAAGAGATATCAACAAAAAAAGTTGGTTGTAAAAACCCTTAATATAGATACATATTTCCCGGTACTTGGGCCTGTAGCTCAGCATGGATAGAGTGCTGGACTTCTAATCCAGTGGTCAAGGGATCGAAGCCCTTCGGGCCCGCCATATCTGTTTTAGCGCATCTTCCAGGATGTGAACCATCGAGTTCAGATTTCTGGAGTTTTGTCTATAGAGTCAGTTATTTTCCAATTTTTACTTGGATATTACCACAAGAAATTGTTCGATTGGTTTTTGATATGAGAACGCTTCTAACTGTTTTTTGATTGAATCCACTATTACTATATGAGCTACACCAAACATTTCTTTGAGTATTTTGTTAAGATATTCAGGATGTTCAAAACAGTCTGCCAAGGTGCAATGATATTGACGATAAAGACTTTCAATGGCCTTTTCGTATATAGGTTCTCCCATTTTAAGTAGGGCTTGTTTTGTCGCAGAACCCACCAATGCTTTCCTATCAGACGTGGTATCATTAGTTAGAAAGATTTCCTGCTTGCCAGTCCTTTCAACATATCCTACCAACAAATCCATGATACCAGAGAGTGCTTTATCAATATTAGAAAGGTGTTCTTGGATTTTTTCACCATTTCTTTTTAATGTCCTTCCCTTTAAGAGCTCAACTACAATTTTAATATCTGATAGATATTCATTTAATTGGTAGTCATCAAATTTTTCGTTGTTCTTTTTATTGTTATCAAATATCACGGACACCAACCCCTATCTCTTTGTAGACTCTGAATTATAAAAATAGTATCTTTCAATAGTGGAAACTAAGTTTCCGTATCCAAATTTGCTAATCCTTAAAGAATTCATGAAGCTCGTCAGGCTCATCAAACTCGAATTCATCAAGATCGTCGAATGAAGCGGAACTTGCCTCAGATTTCATCTCCATCGCGCAATTTTCATACATCGAATATTATTGGCTTTGTCGAGCTTAAACTAGAGAAAGCGGAATATAGTACAGATATTCCAGATTTGAAGAAACATGTTGAAACATTTTTTATCCTTACTAATTTCCGTATGTTCACCAATTCGACTTGAGATGATGGCGTTCGATTTGATTAGCTCTGCCATTCAAAAAAAAAAGTCTACCATAAAAGTAACTTTGTTATTGATCTTAAGGGTTAAATTCTGAATCAAATCATTTCCAAAAGCGGCAGGACAATCTTATCTAGTTTTGCACTAGATATCCTCTCGAGGGAATAATTATTTGATTTTCACATATGAAAACCAACTCGTCAAAAGTTCTTTGTCTGAATGCTGGATGGTAATGGAGGATGATGTTCTAGTTGTCGTCTAATCTTACAATGAATAAAATGCTGACAGCAAAACGAGGTGCGTTGGAGATTTTCGAAAACATTCTATCAAATTTATCGAAGGGCCCGTTAAAGAAGACACGCCTTACTCACAGAGCAAATCTCGATTCACGTTTAGCTGCAAAACACATTGGAACATTAGTAGAACTTGGACTGGTTACAAAATCGACCAGGAAAGGTTCACGCTTTATCATAACAGAGAAGGGTAGAGACTTTTTAGTGCAATATTATGAAGTAATTAAATTTGTAAATCCTCCTAGCAGTCATAACAATCTTACCATATCTGTTTCGCCTACATCAAGTCACACTAATGCTGCACATTACGTTTCAACGACTGGACATTCCGCTACTCTAGTCTAATAGACAATTCGCTACAACAAAACTTGAATCAAATTTCTCAAAATCTATTACATAAAAAGTCTAGAGATGAGACCTTAGGTCTTAAAACAAAAATTATAAATGAAAAGTGTGTCTCCTTTTTACTAAGCAAGAGTCATCTTAATTGCCTTTGCCATGTCTTCTGATCGAAAAGGTTTGATAAGATATGCTTGGGCTCCCATACTCATACACTTGGAAATTGTTGAAAACCCCTCCTTTGCACTTATCATTATGACTCTAGCATCGGGAGTACTTGCAAGTATCTCTCTTAACGCAGAAATCCCATCTTTTTCTGGCATGGCAATATCAAGAAGTAACACATCGGGCTTTGTCTCATTAAATTTTTCTACAGCTTCTACACCATCTTTTGCCTCAGCTATGACCTGATGACCTTCGATTTGTAGTAAATCTCTAAACATTCTTCTGTTTGGCTCCGAGTCCTCTGCAATCATGACCTTAGCCATGAAATATAGTGCCATCATTTTTATTTAAAAAGCGATGTGTCCTATTGAAATACACATAATTGGACCCAAAAACCGAGAATTATACAGTAGTACAACCAATTCTACTCGAACTTTATGTAAAATAAAAAATTGGGCATGATACGTAAAAACTGTTTCGGCACGAACCTTCCGACCCGTTTCCAATTAGACATTAGTTGAAGATTTCCCTGCTCTTCACATTACTCATAATTTATTTATCTTAAGCCAGGATGCATTAATATGAAAGACATAGAACTGGGATTGGAAAGTCTAAACATAAAACCTCATGAAATAATCAAGGGAAAAATCCAAGTGAACTATCCTGGCAGGTATGACGGAGTAGTAGTCAATACTCAGATATTGAATTCGAATCAGCTTATTGTATATCGTTCATACAACAATAAGGCAATTTCGCAAAATCTTTCAAGGTTATTTATCAACCGAAACGATATGCCGCAGAATATGGCTGAATTTACTGCGTCGATTGAGTTTAAACCAGAAGAAACACATGAGGTAAAATTTCGTGTTTCGATAATACAAGAGCACAAAGAAATAGAAAGTGATATTCTCTTTGCAAAACTAGTTCCTTAAAACAGCTAAATTGTTCTTGTTATTCTGCTAAGAAGTTGTCGCTCCACGCTCTATGTCAACCTCGCCCTTCATCCATGCATGCACTTTGCAGTAATACTTTACCGTTCCTTCCTGTGTGAACAGAAAATTGAAAGTTTTGCCTGGCATTATTGGAGGTGAATCAAGGTCTCCACTGTAGCGGTCTTTGTAATCACTTTTAGGATCAATGGTGACAAAATGAGCTGCATTATCATTATTTTGCCATACAACCAGATTACTAACTCCTAACTGAATGGGTTGTTTCGCTGGCACAAAGTATTGTGGATTGCCTTCGATCGACGAACCGCTTACAATAGCTATGTTAGTAGTCTGACCAGGATTGATAATCTTTGGATCAAGATGCGGTTTTGCATTGTATTCTGGAATGAAATAAAGTTGATAGTAAGAGATTCCTACTGCGGCCCCGATTATAACAGCAATTAGTCCGATTCCATATGCGTGACTTGATGATGGAAGACTCAACTAGCTCTTGATCTTTTTATTTCTCTTATAAAGTTATACAAAGATACTTCTGTTGTCTATGTTTCTTTCAGATCTAATTTTCCGATTGTAGGATCTTTGATATCTTCAACTGAGGTGGTCTTGATTTGAGGCGTTGGAACTGCTGGTGGAGGGGATAATTTTGAAGATTGTTCTTGAGGAGGCAATTTCCCTTCTGGCTCGGGTGCGCCCAATGGTTTTGGATGTTCAGCTTGTTCTTGCGGTGGCGGAGTTGGGATCTTCTTTGCTTCGTTGAGTCCATGTCGGTAGAGATGGAACATACCAGCAAATACCATTAAAATCAATCCTGTCAAGAAAAGGTTAAAGTTCTTCATGCCTGTTAGTGCAGCGTTGTAAGCAGCTACGTTTAGGAATACTTGGAACAATAGGAGTGCAACTATCAGCCAGTTTATCCACTTGCCTGAGAAATTTATTGTTGCTACTTTATGAGGGCCTTTTGATTGAGCTAACTTTGCCTTTCTTTCGGCCTCTTTAGCAAGTGATATCATCATGTATGAGAATCCAAACCCGATAGGAACAATAAGTAACATAATCAAGTAGAAAAATATTGGATCTATCACAAGTCTTGCAACTAATGGTTTTGTGACATCAGGTGTAATGTAAAAGCCCCAGTAAGTTGTTACCATAACCTGAGCTATTCCGGTAATTCCTAAGGCTGTAACCAATGGCCTGTCTTTCCACGAGAATTTCTTGTATCTGTCGATAAACGGCGTCATGGCTAATGCAATGATGAACAGGGCTGGCCACAAAACTCCGGTTACGTATTTGTCATATTGTGTTCTAAGGAAAGCATAGATTCCTGTGAGGTACCATTCTGGAACAGTGATACCTGGAGGTACGGTAGGTTGGAACTTTGAGCCCAAGTCAACTGGGAATACTCCTCCAGTGATAAACACTGCTCCAGAAATTGCCATTACCATTGGTACATCAAAGACCAAAAATCTTGGCATATGAACTGCCATCAATCCAAGCATTACTATAGGTAGAACAAAGACATGCAAGGTATAAAACCTCAGAATAAAGTCGAAAAATCCTGAACCAAACATAGCATCACGTATTGTTGGACCTACTACCGGCATAGAATTAGTAAGGGAGGTAGCAATACTAATCGCAAGCTCAGCGCGCTCGCTGAATATAATGTCATATCCAGTGAATGCCTCCAGAATAGTAACAGTACCAAGTATAACTCCCGCTACCCAAATGATTTCGTTTCTTATCTTATATCTACCACTGAAATATTGATAGTACATATGGAGTACCGCAAGTAGAACCATTGCATTAGATGCGTGATAATGAATATTCCTAATGGCAAAGCCAAATGGTATGACATTATTGATTTTTGCTACGCTATCCCACGATCTGTCCAATATTGGCTGATAGTAAAACATCAGTAATGCACCGGTGATTCCTAAGATAATGAACATGACAAATGTTAGCATACCAAGAAATCCAAAAGGGCTCACAAATCTAGCTGGAAAAGAAAATTTTGTACCTATTAATATGGTTCTATCTAACCCATCCCACATCCAGTAGAAGAAATCTACTAGACCGTTTCTACGCCTTAAGGAAACGACCATATCCCACTATTCCATTGTCGCTGACGTTCCACACTGCTGGCTTTATCCATAGATTACCATCGTTATCAGCCTCAAGATAAAGAGTTGGTAAAACATTTGATGGGGGAGCTTGAAGTGATGCTGGACCTACAAATGCTTTTCCAGTTAGTGGATTATACATACTTCCGTGACACGGACATTCTCCCCTTTTTCTTCCCTCTTGTGGCCAGTATTTCCACAAACACCAGAGGTGTAAACAGACCATACTATATACACGAAAAGCACTAACATCGTCTTTATCGCCACCAAGCTCCTCAGGTAACCTAATAAATTGCCATTTTTTAAATGCCTCTTGATCAATAACAGGATCTCCACTAGATGGGTAAGTTATAACCTCTGAAGAGTTTTTTGGAAATAATTTAACATTAGCTTGAGATCCGTCTGGCAGAACTACCGGCGCCCTTGTCAGTGAAGCATTTGAAGGATTTGGCATGAATTTCCCCCAAGGCACAAATGGCGTAAATGTCAATGCAACGCCGGCCGCACCAAGCAGCTTTAGAAAATCACGCCTTGAAACGGTACCTCTGGCGGAATCTTGCTCAGACATCCAAAGCTCAGTTCTTGAAAAATTGCATATAAATCTTGTCTAACTTCTCTTTGAAATTCTAAATTTTTTAAAAGTGATGACAGAGATTGAAGATGCTATTGCCAGTCCTCCTACTATTTCAATCAAAGTTACAAAGTTCTGGTTTGCTCCATTTTGAGTAAAAATTGCATTAAGACCAGAATTGTCAACATTTAATGTTATTTTTTCTACCCCAACATTTCCTGCCCTATCCTTTGCGATGGCTTCAATAGTATACTGCCCATTCTTAAGCAGCCTGGTGTCAAATTGGAACGTCTTGCTATCATAGACTGTTTGATTTGCAAGCTTGACTGTGAACCAGTTCTTTTGTGCAGGGTTTAGTTCATCCATATCAAAATCTAGGTTAATTACTCCTGATACACCAGAACCATTTGTGAGGGATTTTGATATAATTTTTGGAGTAGTATTATCAACGATGAATTTGTACTCACTTGAGACGGTATGCCCAACGCTATCGGTTACAACAACTTTTAGCGAATGTTCTCCCTCAGAAAGATTCTTAGCTGGTGTTGGCGTTGTCTGATTTATTATCTGCGGGGGCCCTGAATCCAGATAATATTTTTCATCTTGGATATTCTTTCCTATTATTTGCGGAATGATCTTGTAAGTACTGTTTACAAATTGTGGAAGGTCTAATTTTATTTGAGGAGCTGCTTCATTTGGAAGAATTGTTGAAAATTTGGTGGTAATTGTTACAGGCTCAGCCACTGAATGTCCTCCAAATAATGTCGTGTGAATTAAAACAGAATATACGCCAGTCTCGTTTATCGGCGCATACAGCACTGTTGAAGTCGCATCTTTGTTTTTGATTGGATAAAAACCTCCACCTTCACTAAATACAGGACTTGGTCCAAGCCAGTCTCCTGTAGGCCACCCCTGAAACTGTCCAAGTACTCCAGGTGGAACATTTGTTTGTATAATTCTTCCTTGAGGATCTGCAACAAAAACTGAAAGATTAGTATCAGGATCTTTCCATGAAATGTTCATCGCAACAGAGTTTACTGTACTATCTTTGACATCAAAATAATACTCACGCCAATTGCCAGCATTGTATCTGTTAGACATATCAAATCCGCCTCCGACATAACCATTTCCAAAAAGTGTGTCGCCACTAGTACCTTCGATTACTGTCGGCAAATCTTTTGGTTGCAGCTTTTTTATTACAGCGTATGAAACAGGCACATTAACCGCATGTGATTTTCCTTTGAATACGATGAAACCCTCGTATAAGCCCGCGCTCTTCTCAAATGGCACTAGTAAAGTTGCTTGCAAATTAGCTGTACTATGAGGTTTTACCTGTATGCTGTTAGAGTCCAACCATACCTCATCCCATTTTACCTTCTTGTAGTAGCTTGCTGTAACAGTATAATCAAATGATGTAGAGTTATGTTTTGTATCACCTGTCCAATAGGAATACCTAGTTGGTACCGGATAAACTCCAGCCAGAGGAATGTGTTTGATCTTAGAGTTTGGATCAGTAACTCTAAGTTCCTGAACTGTTCCCCATGAGCCTCCTCTGTTTATCAGAGACAGTTCTTGATAGCTGGGTTTTGTATCATTATTTTTCTTATTCCAATCATAAAGATACAGTGATGAGATCTTCAAGTCATCAGCATACGTTTTTGCTGAAGAGTTCATGAATTGCGAGAAGGGAAACGTTAGGTCAAGGATCATCAATGATGTATCATCTGGAATAGGTTTTGTTTTTTCAAAAAATGATATCAAACTCGTGTGATTTTTAATTTCTGCTAACGGAATATAATCTGGTCTATATACACCCAACTTTTGAATCAATGGATCCTGTAAACGAGGCTCCGTTGTACCATTATATTGTGAAATTTTATTTAACTCTAGCTTTTGTGGAAGTATTTGGATATCAATTGTATGATTTGTAGGATTGACAATTGTAAAAGAGGCCGATGTCCTATCTCCTGGATTTATTCTCCCTCCAAACCATGAGGTTTGAGGGAGTGAAGAGTTGGTGAGTTGGAATTGCTTTAAACCAACGGAGGAAGAATTCATAGATCTCAGAGGTGAGTCTAGCACCTTCTTTATGTTAGAATATGAAGCGTCGTTATAGACCACAAAAACATCGTCATTTCCCAGCACAAAATTAACCGCATTTGTTACATTAACTAGGCCAGATCCTTGCGTATACGGATCATTGCCCATATCTGATGCAGTTGACGTGAGAATATTTTTGACTGTGAAGGGATCATAGGGGATACCTTTGTCTTTCAAACTCTGCATCAAGATTGCTGCAGAACCGGCAACAAGAGGCGCTGCAAGGCTAGTTCCTCCAAATAGTGCAAATGGTTCTGTCATGTTTTTGCTGAATTTCGTGACCGATGTTGGAGTAAAGCTATATTCACCAACTCCCATCAAATCGGGTTTTGGATCTCCGATTACAGATGGACCCTTGCTAGAAAAGCCAGATACTTCACCAAAATCAGAGGTACTGTTGCCAAATCTTGGTTGATTCTTGAATGGCCCATAGCCTACGTAAACATTGTCAGTGACTGCCCCCACCGTAAGACCAAAGGGGGCAGCGTCTGGAGTTCCTAGCGTCCCATATCCTGGGCCTGCGTTTCCTGCACTGCTAACAACCAAAATTCCCGGATAATTCTTATCCAATGAACCTGGAACATTCAGCGAGCTAAGCAAAAGTGATTGAACGTCAAGTCCAGGTACTGATTGAAGTGCAGGAAAAGTTGAAATGCCCCAGCTGTTAGATAAAATATCGACTCTAGGTTTTCCTGTAAATTTCCAGCTACTCTTTTCTTGATCAAATCCCGCTGCCCACAACCAGCCATATATCGCATCACCAAGCCACAACGCCTTTATTGGGACTATTTTCGCTTCCGGTGCGATGCCTTTTATGTGATATTTTGTAGAATTACCATAAATTACATAATCTTCTTTTCCAGATGACACTATCGAGGCAGCAGTGCCTGTACCATGACCGGCAAAATCATACATTATCCCAAAGAAGTTTCCTTTGGGATCAAGAGGAGGGAGCAGCGTCCCATTAACTGCGCCTATTCTTTTGTCAACCATAGAGGAATTTGTAATAGTTCCGTATACATCAAGAACGTGAGCCCCTACCATACCTGCGCTATAATCAGATTTGCCATCACGATTTGAGTCATATACAAGATACTCTTTTCCATTTCCTAGGATAACACGAGTTTCATCTGTGAAATCAAAATCATATATGGTTAGCAGTCTGTCAAATCTAGTGAAATCCTTCCATGAATCAGACATGTCTGGAATTACGGTATCGTACAGACCTGGCGTTATAGAATCAACAACAAGAACAGGAACTAGCTGCAACCTAAAAAATTGACCCTGCATTGCACTTTCATAAATCATTCCGAAATGATAGATTCCACTTTTCGATACGATGAAGTGTCTTGCATCTTTTCCTATTTTGTAGTCGTCTGAAATAGTACCATTTAAGACGAAATTGCCTCCTCGAGGATATAACGAATTAAAGACTTGAATGGATGTTCCCTTGCCTGCTTTTTTTATGTTAAGAAATACTCCTTGCGAGTTAACATAAACCGAAGATGTAGCATTTTTTGGAAGAGGCTTTGTATAATTTTGAATTACGTCTTTGCTATTGATATTTGCTACAAATGTTGCGTTTGTTAGTACAAGACCCTGCCCATCTGCATCTATCATTACAGGAATATTTCTTTCATCGCGAGCAACAGAGTCTTTCATGTCTGGATTTGAGAAATCAGTCCCCGTATCTACAATTCCTATTTTTATGCCATTTCCTGTGTATCCATACTTGTGAATGATTTTGTCTGAACCAAGGATTTTGCCAATTCTCGAAACTTCATTTGGGGAAGCATCAGGTTTTATGGAATTGAACTCTAGCGGCAAATCTTCGATTATGTTGTATCCTTGCAATTGCAGAGTTGAAACTTCGTTCTGTCGGAAAACACCCACAACAAAGGATCCATGTTTAGAATTAACTCCATAAATTACATTATTAGCCTTTGAGGTTATGTCTGACACAGGACCTGGACCAAAAACTATGTATCTCTTAATTGGATTCTCGTACACTGTAGGTTGGAAGCTTATCAGTGTTGATTGTTCAATTTTTTGTTCCGGATTCTGATGTGGAACATCAACATCATAAAATCCAGTGGCTGATTTTGGAAATAACGAAAAAAGTAAGATGCAAACTAAAACAAGTCCTATTTTTGACGTCACAGACGATCTTTTCTGTAACATCGAGTTAGCGTCGCCTAGCAAGGATGGTTATTTGTAATGCTATAATTACTGCAATCAAAGCTACAACAGGCAAGAATAAGGAGTTAAATTGACCAGAGGCAGCCTCAACGTTCTTGACAGATTCTGACATCGATGTAACACTCTTGTTTATGTTTTGATTTGCTTGTGTAATCGATCGCTGACTAGTGTCCAACACATCTCCAAATCCTTGAATTTCTGTCTTTAGCTTATCAAGTTCTTGCGTTGTCGAATCCAAGACAGAGTTTAATTTCAATATCTGAGTTGATATCCCTTCAATATTCTGTTTGAGGACCAGCGTCGCTGCGGAACCATGAGAAATAGTACCTTGGCTGAATGCAATCATATGGAAAACATATGTTCCCTCTTGAGTTGGTGTAAAATCAGTATAGAAAAGTCCTGTATGAAGTTTCTTAAGAGAATTGCCCAGAATCACTACATTGCCTGCAGGAGGATGAACGTGCGACGTGGCAAGGAGTTTTTCTGGAGAACCCTCGACCAAGAGGCCATCACTTGTAACTTGAACAAAAACTCTGAATGTTTGGTTAACTGCTGCTGTTTGAGGCGCAAAAACCTGAGTCATGACTGTTCGTTGAAATAGAATTGGCGGAACTGACGAAGATGGTGCAAATTTCACATCGGTTTTATTCGAGGCACCGTTTTCCTTTGTGGCTATTGCTTCTACAGAATATGTCCCGTAAGGATAGTTTGTAGTGGCATTAGGCCACTTGATCAAAATATGACTAAAATCTCCGCTGCTGTCAGCTGTAATCTGGTTAAATTGTGCGATGGTACCGTCGGGCGCAAATAGCCTAATTATTAAGGACTCGTTGGATAGAGATTTTCCATAAACTAGAAGTGGCTGGCCTGGTGAATATACTTCTTTATCAGTGTACAGCTGTAATGCATAAGCTTGGGCAAAAAAGTTCGCCAACATTACAACAAGCAGGAAAATTGTTATCAGTAGTTTCAACCTGTTCATGATGCCGAATACCCATAGATATTGGTTCTGCTAAAACAAGCTATCTTTTGTGAAACGATCTCATGGGAGATAGTAAAACTTGACAATACTCATCATCTGCACTCTTCATTCCTGAGGATATCTTTCAGGGCACATCGAGTTAATTGCAACCATCGAAAGACTAGATTGTTCACTTTTCAAAATCGTTAACGATGCATTTCTTATTATCAACTCATATAGTGATTCAGGTTTTAATTGTAAAACGGTAGATATCATTGATTTAATCGGATCCATATGTGTCACAAGTAAAATGTTCTCGCCGCTGTGCTTTCTTGAACAATGAGTAACCATGTCTAAAATTCTTTTTCTTACATGCGCAAATGGTTCTATCCCATTTTTTTCCACTATTAGGCTTCCCTCATAAAACTTTAAGAAAATATTTCCATGTTTTGCAAACATTTCATCGTAGAACATTCCAGCGAAGACACCCATGTCTATCTCTGTTAGTCTTTCATCAATATCGTAGCTCAGACCAACTTTGTTGGCAACTATCTTTGCTGTGTGTTCTGCTCTTTCTACAGGACTAGAGTATATCTTTGATACATTAAATGGTTTCAGAAAATCGCCTATCTTTCTAGCTTGATAGACGCCAAGATCAGTTAGCGGATATCCTGTTGAGCGTCCAGCAAGGATCCTCTCAACATTATTTTTTGCTTGGGCGTGACGTAAAAAAAGAAAAAATGGCAATAACGAGACCAATTATTGAATAGAGATAATAATAAGATTACCAGAGCATGATTTCATGAAGATCGGAATAATTGGAGGAACTGGTGGAATGGGAAAAGGGTTCTCTTTGCGTTGGTGCGTAAACCATGACATATTGATAGGTTCAAGAGATGCGGTGAGGGCAAATGAAGCTGCGCAGGAATATTCTGCTCTAGCAATTAAAGAATACAGTAGCGTTAAGGGCAAGATAACTGGAAAAGATAATCTATCTGTTGCAAAAGAAAGTGATGTTCTAGTACTATCCATTCCATATGAAAACATAGATTCTATATGTTCTCAACTTCTTCCTAATGCGAAGGAAAGCTGTGTTGTCATCTCACCAATTGTACCATTAACTAAAACCGACGCAGGTTTTGAGTTCATTTCCTTTAAAGAAAAAAAGCCTTCGGCCTTTGAGCTGGTACAAAAATACGTGAAAAATAAATCCAAACTAGTTTCTGCCTTTCATACAATTTCAGAGAAGAAGCTAATCGATCCCAAACTCGTTCTAGATTCTGACATTTTCGTTTGTGGTGATGACGAAAATGCTGTGAATATAGTAAATAGTTTGATTAGAGAAATAAGAAATCTCCGGCCGATCTTGCTTGGCCCCGGTTCTCTGTCCTATCTAGCGGAAGCGGCCACTCCAATTCTACTCAATGCAATGATAAAGAACAAGATGAAGAACCCAGGCATAAAGATAATTTAGTTAGTATTCTCAAAAATATAGAATGATGGGTAGGAAAAAAAATTGGTTCACCGCGATGGGTATTTTGTTTATGGTAGTAGCCGCAATAGCTCTCGTGAGGGATCTTCTCATCTTTGGACCAGAGTTTGTCGTTGATTTTTTTACCTCACCTGAGATAACAAGTGAAAAGATATCAGCTGCCATGTTTGGAATAGGGGGCTTCTTGATAATACTTGGGTTCAAGGAGGTTAGCTATGAAGAGTAAAGACTTTATAAAATCACAGAAAATTATGAGGCTTGCAACAATAGAACCAAACGGGAATCCACACATAGTTCCTGTCTGGTATAATTATTCAGGTCGCAAATTTTATGTTGGAACAAGCATCAGAACAAAAAAGGCAAAAAATATCAGACTAAATACAAAAGTTTCCTTTTG
This sequence comes from Thaumarchaeota archaeon 13_1_20CM_2_39_20, assembly GCA_001920395.1. Lineage (GTDB taxonomy): Archaea > Thermoproteota > Nitrososphaeria > Nitrososphaerales > Nitrosopumilaceae > Nitrosotalea. The sequence continues at coordinate 29,869 of MNJS01000042.1, read as the reverse complement.
CATAGATATGGGAACCAATTCACCTGATATCTTTGGAGTCATGGGAGTTGGCAGAGCAAGGCTGATTCTAGATAATAAGCGCGTGCAACTAATTGCAAGGAAAATCCTCCTGCGTTATTTTAAAAGTTTGAGAAACAGATCCGCACAGCAACTCCTCAACGAGACAGATTGTATTATTGAGATAATACCGAAAAGACTTACAACTTGGAAATTCTAGGCTACAAATTCTTCTATTTTGTCAAGGGCATTCTCCAGAACTTGGATTTCAGGTAGGAAAACCATTCTGAAGTGATCGCTACCATATTGTGTTCCAAATCCAGAACCATGTACTGTGAGAATTCCTTTTGAATTCAAAAGTGCTAAAACAAATTCTTTATCAGATTTGAATTTGTTATTTTCTATTTTCGGAAAAGCGTAGAAAGCTCCTTTCGGATTAGAACAGGTAATACCATGGATTCCATTTAATCTCTTAATCACATAGTCTCTTCGCTTTTTCAATTCTGAGACGAACTTTGGAATATAATCTTGAGGTCCTCGCAGAGATTCAAGTGCGGCGAACTGTACCGGCAAGTTGGTAGCTATTCTCACCCTTGCGAGCTTGGGCACATTCTCACGAAGTGTCTCAAGCTTCTTTGATTGATTAAACACAATGTATCCAATTCTCCAGCCAGACATAAGATGAACTTTTGAAAACCCATTTAACAAAATCACAGGAGAATCATCACTAACCTTTCCTATGCCAACAAATTTTTCATCAAATACTATTTGATCATATATTTCGTCGCATATGATATAGAGATCGTGTTCGTTTGCGATATGTACCAAGTCTTTTAGAGATTTCTCGCTAAATACTGCTCCAGTAGGATTGTTGGGACTGATTAGGCAGATCGCTACCGTTTTGTTTGTAATCTTTGATCTGATATCATCCAGGTCTGGAGTTGAATTATTCAAATCAACAGAAAATTCTATAGGCTTTCCTCCAAATAATCTGACATAGGAAGCATACGGTGGGTAATACGGACCTGGTATGAGTACCTCGTCACCTGGCTCTACTAATGACGCAGTAAGCATCTCAAGACCTTCAGATACTCCATTTGTTACAAGTATATCATCTTCAGTAACTTGAAGACCTTTTACCTTTTCTTTTTTTGCAATGGCTTGCCTAAGCTCTGGCAGCCCTTCTGAAATTGCGTAATAATTCTGACCATCTCTAACTGCATTTATCAACGCCTCTTTCACGTTATCAGGGGGTTGGAATCCATACTGCAGAGGGTCTCCTATGTTAAGGTAGGTTATCTTCTTTCCTTCCTTCTGTAGCTTCCTCGCCTCAAGTGCAATATCGCGTATTGCATATTCCACGCCGGCAACTCGTTGTGATATTCTCAATTACCTAGACAGATATTTAGCCCCGTTAAATTCTTACTTGATTGGACCCGTTGCATAGCCAGGATAGTGCGGGTGGCTTCGGACCACCAGGTCGAGGGTTCGAATCCCTCCGGGCCCTTTGTAATGGAGTGGATATAGATAGATAGGACGGTGAATAGGAATGGTTATGCGGTTAGTTTCTTATTTCAAAATAGGAATAACTCTTGTAATAATTGGTTCTGCATGGGTTGGAATATTATTTACTGGTGCTGCTAAGAACTCTGATATCTTTGTTCTTGACAAATCAGATTCTGCAAGCGTTTCTTTAAATCTGCATGGCGCCGGCGTTGGGTTCTACATCATATCTATAGATGGATATGGAGGGAAGGTAATTGCCAAGATAGTTGATTCACATGGAAATTATTATGATATGAAGAAGATAACGAACAAGGTTACGGTAAACTACTTCCAATTTGACCATACAGGACAATTCATAATGGAAATAACCAACGTTTCTGACAAACCAGTTCAGCTAACAGCTGAACTTGGTGACACAAGAGTTCAAGAAATCACCCTACCTTCGATTCTAACATTGTTAGGATCTGTTTTGTTAGTGTTTTCAGGATACAGAAGGTTACGAAATTACATCACGGCGCAGCCAGATGAGAAGAGCTCGTAAACTGGCACACACATCACAATAGCGCCAGCTATCAAAAAAAGATTGAAACCAATCCAGGCTGCTGAAAGAAGAATTGCTACAATCGATACTGGAATCACTTTTCTTATTTGACCATGATCAAACCCAGATAGGGTTATCAAACCACCAATACTACTCAGAAGCAGGCCACTTTCGACGGTTAGGTGGGATGGAGTTACAAGGCCGTCAATACCATATATTTCATGAGAGTTATAATCGGCGTAACCCCCTGCTAGTTGCATTGTTGCACCGAGTAGGATTATCTTTATTCCCTTTTCCATCTTTTTGTTCGTAGTCTTGAAAAGAAAGAAACCGCCCACGACAGCAGATGATGTTACCATCGACGCTCCGGCATAGATGGTTACATGCTGAATGGTCCAGAAAGTATCAGGTACCCGTAATGCGTGCGAGGCAGTATCCCATACACCGCCAAGAAGAATGATAACAGTACCGCAAATTGCTAGAATTGTAACTATTGATGCAATTGTCCGTGATCTTGCTATAAATGCCCTGTAAAATGTCTGAAGTTTCATATTGAATGACTTCTTCAGAGTATGCTATATAGAATTTTGTTTTAGAATTTTTAGCTTTTACATTTCTTGAGCTCTTGCATGGGCTATTGCTTTTTTCATTTCAAGTGCTCGTTGAAGTATAATCGCTTTGACCTCAATTACTTCAGACTCAGTCATGCTGCGGTTTTGTGATTTGAAGAAAATCTCTGCAAACCCACCAGTTACGTAACCTACGAATATTCCAAATGCCACTTCAGTGCTGTCTCTGGTTACCGGTCTGAGCTCATTTGCTAATCTTTGCATACTGGTTGGTTTATTCATAAGATCACCTATCAAAGTGTGAAGTGTGTTTCTTAGCTCGACTGTAAGAGCCATGGAACTTCTGTTGTGTCATATCCAGACAATAATCTTCCTAAATCGGATCTGATGACAAAGGTATGATCATTTTTGACTAATGTAATGGCTATTATACCTCATGAGTAAAGTGAGATAATAACTCCAGGAATAGGACTAATGAAAAGAAGGCTTCCTACTGAGAAAGAAGCAATACCGGTGGCAATATCTGCAATAGTCCAAAAGTACGGCGCTAAAGCTGAAGAGGTAAAGATGCTTGAAACAAAGTATGATGTCGATGGTGGAGATTGGTATGTTGCCCTAGGATTTAATGAAAAAAAGGCAATAGTAAAGATGGACTCTGTTCAGGGGACAATTACTGAAATCAAAGAAATTTGAGATCTATTTTTTAAACTGGACATTTGATACGTCTGATTCCTTTATTGAAATCAAACCGCCATCTCTGAGTTGCTGTATTAACTGTAGGACTTCTTTTTCTACCTGACCTCTTTGAAGCCCGACATTTTGAGCGAATAAGTCTACTAGTTCTGTTATCTTTCTCTGACCGTTGCACAATTTCCAAAAATCAACTATTGCCTGGTTTACCATAAAGCCTTGTTGGTTTTCATTCATTAATACCAACGAACCATCTTCCTGTTTTGCAAGTGAGCCTTTTCCTTGCGGCATAGCAGTTTCGTAATTTATTGGGGCAATTGTTTGTTGTTTACCATAGTTTATCAGCTTCTTTCCGTCGTCTGACATTTTTTCAGGCGTCCAGGGTGGATCCCACACTATTTCAATATTAACATCAGTTACACCAGGAACTTTGTTCACATATCTTTTGACGTCGTTTACTAGTGTATCATGCAAAGGACAACCACGGGTTGTCATTGTCATTTTAATATCGACTTTGTTATCATCTCTTATTTTAACTCCGTAGATTAACCCCATATCTACTATATTGATTGGAATTTCAGGATCCATGCATTGTTTCAACGAGTCTAGAACCTTCTCAGATGTTACGGCTGCCATGAGCTCATTTCATTCAGCAATGAAATAAATACCTTACAGCTTTGATTCGAATAATTTTTTGATTGATTCCTCAAGAGGTGGTTTTGCTATGCCTATTTCTGTTATAATTCCGCTTATTAGCTCAGGTGGAGTCATATCAAATGCGGGATTAATTACATTGATACCGTCAGGTGCAGTCTTTTTTCCCGCTAATGTCGTTACCTCACTTGCCTTTCTCTGCTCTATTATAACGTCTTCTGGTCTACTCTTCAAGTCAAAGGTCGAAAGCGGAGCAGCCACATAAAACGGAATTTTGTGTTCTTTTGCCATTATAGCAATTTGATATGTTCCTATCTTATTGTAGACATGCCCGGTATGTAGAATCCTGTCGGCGCCTACAATCACTTTAGAAACCAATCCTCGGGCCATAGCATAACCAACCGCAGTATCTGGTATCAAGCTAACGTCTATACCGTCATGTTTTAGCTCAAATACAGTAAGTCTTGAACCTTGCATAACTGGTCTTGTCTCAGTTGCTATTACCGTGATCTTTTTTCCACTTTCCTTGGTAGCACGAATCACTCCAAGAGCTGTTCCGTAACCGACCGTAGCTAATGCACCAGCATTGCAATGAGTCATTATAGTATCATTGTCACTGAATAGTTGAGCGCCATATTTTCCCATACGCATGTTTACTTGGATATCTTCATCTGCCATCCTTTTTGCCTCTTCAACAACAGATTCCTTGATATTCAAAACATCTTTTCCTGACTTTGCAACCTGCATTATCCTTTCAAGACCCCATGCGAGATTCACTGCAGTTGGTCTTGTTTCGTGGAGAACCTTTCTTGCTTGCTCCAGATCCGATAATAGATCTTCTTTTGTCGTTGCATTACTTTGCAAAACCTCAAGCGCTAATCCAAAGGCACCTGAGACTCCGATTGCTGGTGCTCCTCTGACAACAAGATTTCGTATTGCATCTGCAATCTCTCGGTAATCAGTGAATTTTACATAAACAAGATCATTTGGTAATTTTGTTTGGTCAATCATAACAACCGTATTATCCTTCCATTCTACCGTCCTAAGGCTTGAATGAATCTTACTTTCCATATATCGAAGCTTAAGAAACTGTGCTATATATCATTCAAATCCACAGAAGCCGCATTTTCGATTTAGATATAGTATTCTTTGCCAGACCCTCTGAAGTCCTACTCGGCCTAACCAAAATGTGCCAATAATAGCCAATTAAACATTATATTGCAATCATTCTTCAACTGATTAGTTGATTAGTCTTGCAACGCTGAAAAAGTACGACCTTTCAGAGATGTATAGAGTATACGATGCATGGCCTGAGATTGCAAAAGAATCCTATGACTCTGACCAAGAAACTGTGGATTTTAGGAATATAGATCATATTGTATTTGCTGGAATGGGCGGATCCGGAGCACTTGGAGATATCTTTTCTGCCATATTATCTAAAACTAACCTTCATGTTGCAGTTGTAAAAGGTTATCATTTGCCAAGTACAGTTGACAGTAATACTCTCGTACTCACAACGAGCATATCTGGAAATACCGTAGAAACGCTCACTGTTCTGGATGCTGCACGTAAGTTAAAGTGCAATGTAATTGCTTTTTCATCAGGCGGGAAGATGCAGAATTACTGTAGTAAACACAAGATAGAACACAGGAACATACAACAATTGCATTCACCTCGGGCTTCCTTTCCTAAATTCTTATACAGCATTTTGAGAGTTATGAGTCCTGTGATATCTGTTAAGAAACATGATATTGCAGACTCTATTAATAAACTTGAAAAAAGTGCAAAAGAGATTTCTTCTGCAAATCTGACACAAAATAACCCCTCCCTAACTCTAGCAAAATGGATCACTGGCATACCCATAATTTACTATCCATTTGGATTTCAGGCTGCAGCAGTCAGGTTCAAGAATTCGATTCAAGAAAATGCCAAGACCCATGCTATGATAGAGGATGTGATTGAGGCATGCCATAACGGAATAGTGGCATGGGAAAAGCACGAAAACGTTATGCCCATTCTCTTGGAAGGCGAGGACGATTATGTCAAGACTAAAGAAAGATGGAAGATACTCAAGGAATATTTTTACGAGAACAAGATAGATTATCGGGAAGTACAGTCTGTAAAAGGGAGCATATTATCCAAACTGATCAATCTCATTTACCGACTGGATTACACTAGTATCTACAGAGCAATATTATCAAAAATAGATCCTACACCTATTGATTCAATTGACTTCATCAAGGATCGCCTCTAAAATTTAGATTCTTTGTTCTCAATGTAGTATGTATTGTATTTCTGGGAAAACCATTTTAGCTAGGATAATCGGTGTTAATATGATCAAGGCTGTTATTACTGCAGCTAGAAGAGGCGTAAGACTGTTTCCCATGACAAAAGATATAGCGATAGATTGCTCTAAAGCAAGCTTTGATGCTCTGTATGGTGAGATTGGAATTGCTTGTGTATTTCATCTGCGAAAGACCACATCTCGTCATAATCAATGTTATTCTTGATTGCAATCATGTTACTAAGCTGGGCATATGTGATAAGCCATCCATAGTATGAAGTATCAACTACAATTTTAGCTAGTTCTAGTGTGATAGGTTTTGACACCATACTTTTTCAACAATTTTTCGTTGCCATCATAGCCTACTGCAGGTTCTGCCCTGCTCAGGAGTTGAAGTATAGGTTTGCCTATTTCTCCAAGACCTGCAACAATGTCTTTACTTGACAAATCAGATAAACTCGCTTTTACTCCTAAATTAACTAATGTTTTTTAATTTTGCGCAAAAATTTTGCTGGAACTCCTACCCACAGTTGGTTTTTAGGGATGTTTTTGTTTACAAATGAATATGCACCTACGATCGAGTTTTCTCCAAGTCTCACTCTTGGCATTATTGTGCTATGAGTTCCAATCTTACTGTTTTTCTCAAGTATGACTTTTCCTTTCTTATTATCAATTGTAGAATGTGAATAAATTGCACAATGAGAGCCGATCTGTACGTTATCATCTATTTCTACTCCATAATTAGCATTTATGTAAGTGAAGGTTCCTATATCGAAGTTTCTTCCTAGCTTAAGATTTTCTGGATACTGTACAATGTAATTATATTGATTAAGTTTACTATGCTTGATTACTGGTTTGGTCCATTTTTTACCAGTTTTTTTCAACATATCTAATAGAATATTTGTTTCTGGATTAAGTCTGTGTTAAGATGAATTTTTTCAAGGCAACTGATAATTTTTTTTGATGCGTTACCATTACCGTAAATGTATTCATTTGAAAGTTTTCTTCTCTTTATATGAAACGCTCTAAGTATTGCGCGATAAATTGAACTTGGGTTTCCCTCACATACATCTATTACGTTCTTGGCCCTTTCCCTGCCTTTCTGCCTAATACCAATGTTTACTACAGGAGTATTGAAATAACTTGCGTCTATCATGCCACTGCTTGAGTTACCTATGAGAACACCGCAATATTTGATCATTCCCAAATAGTCGCTTCTTGGTATTGAAGGATATACCTTGATGAAAGGATACTTTTTAGAATACAGTCTAAGGTAACCAAAAATTGCTCTACTTCCAGCATCAGAATTTGGGGCAATAGCAATAGTCGGTCTTTTTGTCTTCACTATAGCATCTAATGTAGATCGCATATGTTTTCCACTTAATTCAGACTGGGTCGTTACGGAATGTTGTACTAGTAAAATTTCATTTCCAGCAAATCTGAACGGATAATGTTTTTGCAAATTCTGTCGAGAAGTAATTTTGTTATTAATTATTTCATCCATGCTAGGAGAGCCTGTAAGAAATACGGTTTTTGGATTTTCTCCCATTTTTATGACCCTCTCATAGCTCTTTTTAGTAGCTGCAAAGTGAATGTTGGACATCTTGGTAATTGCATGTCGATTGTATTCATCTATTCCACCCTGAGATTTATCTCCGCCATGAATGTGTGCGTTTGGTATATTCATATGATATGCAGCTATGGTAGAAGCCAACATTTCATCCCGATCACCCAAAACCAAATTGATATCTGGTTTTAGATTTTTAAAAACTTTGGAGAATTCTACTATGCTTTTACCCAGTGTGGTAGCCATAAAATATGCGGAATCCCCTTTTGGCGTCATATCTATTGAAGCATGTATTTGAAATCCATCTTTTTTGATTTCATTTATAGTAAGACCGTGTTTTTTTGACAAATGTGTTCCAGTTACTATGAGATGCAATTGTAATTTTTTACTAGCTTGAATTTTTTGTAAGACTGGCCTTAATATGCCATATTCTGCTCTAGTACCAGTGGTAACAGAAATTCTTCTTTTCATCTTGATATGAAGACAAATTAACAATATATGAGCATTTGAACAGGTTCACATTTTTATATAATAATCAAATAGCGATGGCATGGTTTTTGTGGTCGCTGAAATAGGAGTAAATTGGGATGGTAGTTTTGATTTAGCAAAATCTATGATTACTAGGGCTAAAGAGTGTGGATGTAATGCAGTAAAGTTTCAATCCTTTGATGAAAACATCGTAAAGAACCATTCTGAAAAATCTCGTTTAATGAACTCTTCAATAACAAAGCGTAATGTAGAAACCATAAATGAATTAGCTAAATCCGTTGGAATAGAATGGTTTTGCACCCCCATGTACCCAGATGCAGTAGGAATTCTAGAACCATATGTGTCTAGATTCAAAATACGAGAGTTTGATGGTAGACCGTTATTAGAAGGAAAAACAACTGAATTATTAGAACGAGTTTTAAAAACAGGTAAAGAAATTCTTGTAAGCTCTCAAAGATCGCCAAAAGGTACAAAGTATTTTGGCCACAAGCAGATAAAGTGGTTATATGTTGTTCCAAAATATCCATGCAGTCTCTCTGATTTGGATTTTAGAAATATAAGAGAATTTGATGGTTTTTCTAATCATTGTCCTGAAATAATCGCACCAGTAGTGGCAGCTGTAATGGGTACAAACATACTAGAAATTCATCTCACTGCAGACAAGTCAAAAAATTTTATCGATAATAATGTAAGTTTTGATTACAAAGATTTGAAAGAGTCAATACATCTGATTAACCTAGCTACACAAATCAAAGTATGAGTAATGTTATCACAACGTATGTATTTGAAAGATAAATTGTACAAGCAATATTTTATCTGTTCAATGGCACTTCCAATGTAGAACCTAATTCGTCTTTTGCCTTACATATGTTACAATATTTTGACCATTTTGGATCATGATGCCATTGTTCTAATCCAGTTTGATCATATCTTTGATGAGCCATTTGCAAAATTCTTTTCAAGTCTTTTTTATACATAAAACGCTTTAGTGCAAACAATTCTGGTATTGTAAAGTATTGGCTAACTGTAGCCGTGTATTGTGTTGCATCCCCACATTCATTCATGAATTTGTCTAGTGCTCTCATTTTCCATTTCTCAATTAATTCATCACTTACCTTATATTTTCCGCTAGCTGCCAATTTCAAACGTTCGTCATATTGTTGCAATATGAAATCTTTGTAGGTATAATACAATGGACTACCTACATAGGGAGTGCATATGAAGGGGTCTACCTCGATATTATTTTTTATCCAGAAAGTGACTGTTTCCATTAGATCGTTAATATTTTCATGTGGATTTCCAATCATAAAAGTTGCCAGAGGAGTCAATTTCACATTTTTTACAGTATCAATAGTCTTTTGTTCATGAATTTGTAACTGTCCTTTGCCAATATCTTGATTTAACACCTTATCTGACGCTGACTCAAATCCAAATGAGATATAAACACATCCAGCATCTTTCATTATTTTGACTATTCCAGGTTGTACCGCTACACTAGGGGCATCCCCAAGTGTTCCCCACTTTATTTTCTCATGTAGTCCTTCCTCTACATACAATCTACAAAATTCTTTTGTCCATTTTATGTTACTTGTCATGTTTTCATCTAGTATAGAAATAAAATCAACCTCATACTTTTCTTTTAACATCTTTACATTATCTACAGCATATTTTGGGGTTGGCCAACGAGCTGGTAGTTGGAAGGTACTATTCGCTAGATCAGCCAATCGTACTATTTTTTCGCCTTCTTTTCTATCTCCTCTACCATAGATATTCTGTAGATCGCCACGTGACATACCATTATGGGAGCAGAATGTACATCCTCTTGGGCATCCTCTCTCCCATACAGTTGATGCTCTTCTCTTTGCATTATAAGATTCTACAGATAGCGGAAGCGATGAATATTTGAAATAAATTTCTGTTTCCATAAGATGATATGCTGGATAAGGAATTGTATCAAGATCAGAAATCAGTGCACGTGGTTCAGTAAATTGGATTTTGCCTTTGTTGTTTACGCATAAACCTTTTACTTTTTCAAAATTTCGTCTTCCACTAATTATTTCATCACATATTTCTGAAAAAGTTTCTTCACCTTCACCTATACATATCATGGCAATTTCTGGTACTAGCTGTAAGATCTCGTCAGGATTATAGGTAGCCCATCCGCCTCCTGACAGAATTATAGCTTCTGGTGCAGATTTTCGTATAAGCAGAATCAATTGTTTGATCCTTGAATAAGTCGTTGTTAAACCGCCGATGCCAATTAAATCCCAATTTTCAAGAGAAATTTCTTCGGAAATGACTTCATTTGGAACTAATTTCCCTTTGAATTTGTCTCTCAAGGCATTTAAATCAAGAATACCTACTTGAACGCCTTTTTTTTCTGCAATTGCGGCAAGGATACCAGCCCAAAATGGAAAATGATATGGTTTGTCATCTAATCTAATTTCTGGTACAATAAAGAGTACTTTCAAACTGTAAACAATGCCGCATTTCAGGTATTTAATTTGATCTCAATTTTATATTACAAAATGGTTCATTTATTGTATTTTTGTAGAAATTCTGCAAATTTAGTGCATGTTATTCGCTTACCGAATATACAACCTCCTTCTGTTGCATTAATTGTGGTTACCCATGTAGGAGAACGCGCGATAAAATCCTTTAGTGCATTACTATAATATTGGAAATATGGATCTAAAATGCAATGACAATTAAATTCAGGGTTGTATATTTTTGGAAATAATTTTTCAAATGCAGAGCTATTTCTATCTATTTCCGTATGATTTAATCCTGATCCATGTGAAATAATGTCTACTAATGGGGTCTCTTCGTCCCAACTATGATTTATTCCTATTAAACCAACTAGTCCACATTTTAGAATTTGCCATGCAATAAACCATGAAGAGGTACCTACATTTCCACCAGTTTGGATCGCAGGTAGTCCCCTCTGTTTTCTTGCACGTACCATAAGAGCAGATATTTGATTAAATGATTTCTTTCCCTCATTATAGTCAAAGAGAGAGTGAAGCCAATAGATCTTGATTCCTGCTTTTCTAGCGTGTTCAGTTACCAAAGGATTTACAACCGTCGAAAAAATTCCTTTGATTTTTTTTCCATATGCATCTACAATGGGATCATCATAGTATTTTCTAATAATCTGATCAGTATCAATAGTAGTAACATAAAATGTCGGGAATTTATCAGGAGTGACACCTGCATTCAATGCGTTTCTTAATGCACTGTCACAACAGATTATTGTTCCTTTGTAATCACTATTAGCAAGTAACTCCAAGTGTCGGTGTTTCTTAACAGAAGGGCCACTACCTATTACTATTGCAGAATTATTTTCTTTTTCATATTCAGTATTATTTGAAGGATCTAAATCTTTAGCAGAAGATTCATTCCAGACATGGTGTAAATTTAATGCAAAATTTGATACCCAGTTTTCATATAGCCTATCATAATACATTTTTTCCATTACTTTTTCTATTTCGCTTTGGTTAGTTTTTGGTGAGAAGATTATCTTTAAGATATGATTAAACCATTCATCCCATTCCTTTTCTTCGTACCCCATCTCTTTTTTAATAGAAAGCATTTTTTGAAGAGTCTCATCAGTTATATAGAATTCAAGTTTATCAGACATGTCAGATGTTTGATTATCTCTTATGTTTTAATTGTTTGGTAAAAGTTAGATTTCTTCTAATCCAAGTTCTTCTTCAGGCTTGTCCGATCTAAAGACCATAAACGAGCCTGAAGCTCCAGATTTGATGATAAATTCTTCGAATTCAGTTTGTGTTAGTTCTTTTTCATTCTCGTTTTCATTTGTTTTATCTTTTTCTTCTGTATCAAATCTGCTAGTCTTAGATATCTTGAAGTTTGCTTTAATCAATACTTGATTTTATTCATCAAACGTATTTAAAATTTTACAAATAGACCTTTAGAAACCAAACAAAATTATTTTATCAGATTTATTGTTGTAACAGTTTTTCTTTATATTTTTTCATTAAGCAGTTTTTGCACATACAACCATTAGTGTTAATTTGATCTTGTGACAATTTAGGTATATCAAAACACCAACAATTAGTAGAATCGAGACATTCAAAGTCAGTTTTGCATACAGAGCATGTTTTTTTCAACGTTGTTCTTATCGTCCTCTTTCCTAAATTAATTTCGGTTGAATATACGCGGTATGTTATAAGATTGGACATGAGTTATTTTTTATGTTCAACAAATTCTTCAATCGAGTCACAGATGTATTCAAGCTCCTCCTTCTTTAATCCAGGATACATCGGTAACGTAAGGATTCTTTGTGAAACAGATTCTGTAACTTGTAGTTTTAATTTTTTATCATATCCTATTTTCTTATAAAAACTTGTCAAATGGATTGGGTCAAAGAATATTTTGGTCATAATGCCTCTTTTTGCAAGGTAATCAATCAATCTATTTCTAAAACCTGAATTAGGTAGTAATATCGAATAAAGCTGGTAAGCGTGTCGATATCCTGGCGGCACCTGTGGAACTTTTATACTGTTTAATCTCTTTAGCCTAGAATTTAGATATCCAGCATTTTTGCAGCGTAGATTAATCAGTTTTTCAATTTTTCTCAATTGAGATACTGCGAGAGCTGCTGTCATACTTGACATTCTCCAGTTGTAACCTATTGTAACATAGTCTGATTTTGATGTCGATGAAAAATAGTTTTGCCTATCTACACGGCCGTGAGATCTTATCAGTTTTAGTTTTTCAAATAAAGATTTAGAGTTGGTTGTAACTGCACCTCCTTCTCCAGCCGTTAACACCTTGTTTCCTGCGAAACTAAATACTGACATTTGTCCAAACGTGCCTACCATTTTCCCGTTTATTTTGGCTCCCAGCGATTCAGCTGCATCTTCAATTAGCCACATTTTATTTCGTTTTGAAATTTCTGTAATTTCTTGTATTTTGCATGCCATCCCTGCATAATGAACTGGAATAATACATCTAGTTTTTCTGTCAACATGGTGCTCAATAAGTTCTGGGTTTAAACCAAAAGTTTCTTCTTCGATGTCAACAAAAGTTGGAGTGGCTCTTACCATTAACACACAATTTGCAGTTGCAATAAACGTGAATGAAGGTACAAGAATCTTCTCATTTGTTCCAAGCCCTGCTGCAAGTAAAGATGCATGTAAGGCCGATGTGCCAGAATTAAATGCAACACAATAATCAGATCCTACATATTTTGCAAGTAATTTCTCAAAAAGTTCTATCTCAGGCCCAATTGCCCAATCCATACCACGCCTAATTACTTTTGAAACAGACTTTACATCATCTTCATCAGCATAGACTTTGTAAAGAGGTATTTTCCACTTAGGCATCCTTAAGTATGAAAATTGATTTTACAATATTAACCCTTAGAAATCGGATAAATCCCACATGGGTAAAAAAAGTTAATTATTGTAAGCAACCCATCAGAGAAATGAATTGTATTATTTTTTTGACAGTAAGAACTGCATCTAGCAGACTTCCAAAAAAGGCGTTATTAGAGATTGATCATAAACCATTAATTAAGATCCTTATCGATAGAATAAGAACTTGTGAAAATGTCAAGGATATAGTTGTCTGTACTACAACACATGAATCTGATGATAATTTAGTACGATTACTAAAGGATGACAATATCGAAATTTTCAGAGGTGACAACAAAGATATCTTAAACAGACTTTACCTAGCAGCAAAAAAATATGGGGTTGATCAATTTGTCGTAGTGGAAGGTGATGATGTTTTTTGTGAACCCGTTCTTATTGATGAAACATGTAGAAAATTATCGGAAAATAAGTTTGATTTTTTGTATTGGGAAAATTTACCATTTGGCGTTTCACCTCTAGGCATAAAAATGAGAAAACTAGAAAAATTGATGCAGGCTAAAAAGACGAAAGTTGCTGAAACAGGTTGGGGAAAATTCATAATAGGTAGCCGTTTTTTCAATGTTGGAAAACTTAGGCCACGAAATAAAAAATGGATTAGACCTGACATACGGCTTTCTGTAGATTATCCTCAAGACTTTGAGCTAATAAAGAAAATCTACGAAAATCTTCCATCTCAATTCTCGCTTACTGATATAATTGAATTATTCAATAAAAACCCGGAATGGCAGAAAATCAATGAATCCGTCAAGGAAAAATATAAACAAAATTTTGAAAAGAAAATGACTAAAATAGCATTGAAGAAGAGAAAGAAGAGTAAATGAAATTTTTAGTTGTGGGTTTAGGCTCTATGGGAAAGAGAAGGATAAGAAACTTGAAACAATTAGGACACACTGATGTCATTGGGTTTGATACTAGAGGAGATAGATGCAAAGAAGCAAATGAAAAATATCAGATATCAGCATTTACCGACATTTCAAATGCATTAAAAGAGAATCCAAATGCAATGGTAATTTCTACTCCACCAGATCTTCATATGAAATATGCCAAGGTAGCTATTAAAAATAAGGTGCATTTCTTTACAGAAGCTAGTGTAGTACAAGATGACATGGAGGAGATCATACGTGAGTTGAAGGATTCAGACATAATTGGTTTGCCGTCTTGTACAATGAGATATCACCCCATAGTAGTCAGTGTTAACAATATTTTAAAAGCAAACAAGATAGGAAAGCCACTAGCATTTCTTTATCACTCTGGCCAGTATCTTCCAGACTGGCACCCTTGGGAAGATTATAGGAAATTCTATGTTTCAAAAAGAGAGACTGGTGCATGCAGAGAAATAGTTCCATTTGAACTAATTTGGCTCACATCAACTTTTGGCAAGATAAGTAATGTATTTGGATTGAAAACAAAGGTATCAAAATTAGAAGCTGACATAGACGACATTTACAGTGTTTTACTAGAATTTCAAAATGGCATTAGAGGAAATTTGACCGTGGATGTGATTGCCAGATTCCCATACAGACAGTTAAAGATACTCGGTGAAGATGGCGTAATATTTGCTGATTGGTCAGATAGAACCATTGGGTACTATACCAAAGAAGCGGGGTGGAAAAATACAAAAATTGACGATGGTGGCATAGAGAAAAACTATATTCATGGAGATGGCCCATATGTGGAAGAAATGTCCATGTTTGTAAAATCAATAAAAGGTGAAGTAGAACAACCATATACGTTTGAAGATGATTATAACATTTTAAAAATTTTAGAATCTATTGAGAAAAGTAGTGATGTTGGGAGTAAACAGAAAATAATCAACTAACTGGTGCATCTGGTTTCTAGAAATGGTTTTATGTTGTAACAAATTCCCTTTATTGGTGATAAATTATTATGAAGAATAAAGAAAGCAAATTGACAGAATTTAGTGGTAAGAATATTTTGATAACTGGTGGCACAGGTTCTATAGGATTAGGTCTCATCATGGAATTAATTAAACACAAACCTAGAGCTATTAGAATATTTACTAATGACGAAAACTCCATTTTTGAAACAAGGCGAATCATTGGAAATAATCCCATTTTTACATTCATGATGGGTGATGTAAGAGATAGAGATAGACTGAATCTAGCTATCAGAAATGCAGATATTGTATTTCATGCAGCTGCTATGAAACATGTTGATATTTGTGAGCAAAATCCATTTGATGCGGTAAAGACAAATGTTATTGGCACAAGCAATATTTTGGAAACAGCACTTTTAGAAGATGTTTCAAAGTTTATTTTGATAAGCACTGACAAGGCAACTAACCCAACTAGTACCTTAGGAGCAAGTAAACTATTGGCTGAAAGACTCACAGCAAAGGCCAGCTCGTATCGTGGTCGCGGTAAAACTATTTTTGCCATAGTACGTTTTGGCAATGTAATTGGTTCGCGAGGATCTGTTTTCCAGATTTTCCTAGAGCAAGTCAGAAAGGGACTTCCAATCACGGTAACTGATAAGAGGATGACTCGTTTTATAATGTCAATACCAGAAGCTGCTTCACTCATATTAAAAATTACTCACATAGCAAAAGATGGCGAAATTTTCATTCTCAAAATGCCTTCAGTCAGAATAACTGAACTTGCAAGAGGAATTCTAGATGTATACAATAATAGATACGATGCAAATAGGACAAAAATATCACCTATTAGAATTTCTACCGCAAGAGAAGGTGAACGGTTTCATGAATATTTAATTTCACCAAGTGAGATACCATTTTGCCATGATTTGGGAAACATGTACAAAATTTCAAGAGAAATTAACAAAAAGAAAATTTCGGTGCAACAGTTTGGTTCTGAAACTGCGCCAAAAATCTCACAAGAAAAACTTCATAAAATCATCAATGAATTACTAGATGAATTTTCCTATTGATATAAAGAATAAACATATGTAGGTTATGTTTTTACTTCAATTAGCGAGTTTTTTCTCAGATGGTTTTATCACAGTATATACAGACCTTATGGGCTTGCCTTTTAGATAAGATTCGACTTTATTTTCTCTTACTGCTTTTTTGACAATCAATACAGCATCATTATAAGATTTTATGGTTTTATTAACATCTTCTACACTATGAGAAAACGAGATATACTCAACCCCAGGATGCATGAAAATTCCTCTAGTTACCATTTCCTGAATTAGAAGACTCTTCATTAATATTGAATCATTTCCTTTATCGTCATTACAAGTTAGTCGCATTCTAACAGGATAACCAGTCAACATAATATCGAGCCCTTGTTCTTGTGAAATTATATTGAACTGATTCATTAACATATTTCCGTTCTTCCACATCTTCTTAATTACTGATTTTTCTTTGAATTCATTAATTGTTGCACGAGCTGCAGCCAAGGACAATGTTTCACTTGCGTATGTTGTAGAAAAGAACACATCGTCAAATACCTTCATGTATTCAGACTTACCAACTACGGCAGATAGTGGCATCCCATTAGCAATACCTTTCCCCAAAACTGCAATATCCGGTTCAACCCCAAAGTATTCTTGACCACCCCCATTAGCCAACCTAAATCCCGTAACAATTTCATCAAATATTAAAACAGAACCATTTTCCCTTGCTAATTTCTTGACTTTTTGGAGAAATGAGTTTGTAGGCTTCTCAAAAATAGTAGGTTCCATAAATACACAAGAAATTTGACTAGGATGTTTTTCGAATATGTATTCAAGACTTTCAATATCATTATAATCAAAAGGGAGGATCAGATCATTATTGAATTCTGGTACTCCGCGATTTCTGCTTATGATACATGCATACCAATCATGCCAGACCCCACCTGAACCACAGTAAGCAATTTTATCACGTTTGGTAATTGCTCTTGCCCCCCGTACCGCACCAGTTGCTGCACCAGAACCAGTTTTTGAAAATTTTACCATTTCAGAACATGGAATCATTTTACATAATAGTTCTGCAACGTCAATCTCTAACTTATGAGGTAAAGAAAATAAAATTCCATCCTTCAATTGTTCTTTAATTGCTTTGTCTACTTGGGTATACTTGTGTCCAAGAATTATAGGTCCCAAGCCACATAAGTAATCTATGTATTCGTTACCATCAACGTCTACAAAATGCGAACCTGTTCCTTTTGCTGCATATACGGGATAGGCACCTTCAACAAATGTGTAGGCAGCCCTACTGAATGTTTGTGTCAAAGAAGGAATTAGCTTTCGTGACTGTTCAAGATATTTGAAAGATTTTTTATAGTTCTTTTTCACTTCTACATCTTCCAATACAATTACATTATATGGTTATAAGCACTTAGTGATCAAGTATTTCAGCATTATATCTTTCGAAATCCTGCATTTACCTTTATACCCATTCCAAGTTGAGTTATTTTTTTAGGATCAAGTAACTCAAACAAAAGTGGGGAATCACCAAATTCTGGATTTTTAAAATTTAGCCAATTAGAAATCCAGTTAAGTTCTGATACATATGAATATGAATACAAAAACTCATAATCTTTCATCAAAAGTTTTAGTTGTTTTATTCCATAATGCATAGTGTGATGAGGACCAATAAACATTGGAGAGTCTTCATGCATCACCCTACCAGAAAGACTATCTCGGTTATTTATAGCAAAAAAGAATAGTCCTCCTTTTTTCAAGTATTTGCTTAGATTTCTGATTGTTTCTTTAGGATTAGTAACGTGATCCAAATAATCCCAACATGTAATCAAATCATATTCTCTATCTAGTTTTATGGTAGCAAGATTATCACTCAAGACAGTATGTCCTTTACTCTGTGCAATCTCCCCAAGGGAAGCATGATATTCATGACCAACAATGGAATATTTTTCACTTGCCCAATCTAAAAAGCTACCAAGTTGACTACCAAAATCAAAAATATTTTTTATCTTAGAGTATTTTTCAAGTTCTTCAAAAACGATCTCGAATTTTTTTCTATCAAAATCACCTAATATAGAATCTTTTTTAAGGTCACCATAAAGATCGCCTTCTTTTCCTGATTCCATATACTTCAATTTGTTTTCATCAATAATTTGTAGAGTGAAAATTAGATCACAATTATTACATAACATATGATCAAAACCATGTTTTACAAAGAGGAATTTAAAATCCTTTGAATCACATAATGGACATTTGTCTCTAATTATTGCGATATTGCTCTTTACTCTTTGTGTGTATTGATCCAAATATTTGATCAGTTCTTGATCTCTGGATACAGCAATAGCCTCATAGTTTTTAACTTTAGACCACATTTCTTTACAACTAATTTTGCTTGACAAAGAATAAAGATCTTCTAGTTTTGAATTTTGCATACTCATTTTTTGAATAGAATGTATTTATAATTTAGCTAGAATATCAATAACGCTACAAACGAATTATTATAAAAACTCCACTACGTTACGAGTTATCTTCAATTAATGATTTTATCTGATCGTACGCCATAAAATTAGGAATGTTGAAATGTTCTTTGATGAAATCTGCCATGTTTTTCTTGAGAGATTTTTTAATGACATCATCGTATAACAAATTTTTTATATTTTTCTGTAATGAGTTCAAGTCAGAATTCAGTATTACATTTGATTCTCTAAATGGAATGGTGGATACAGTCTCTCCAAAGTCTACTTCAATGGCAAATTTACATAATGTGATAGAATCTAAAAGTATAGTTGAAAAATAACACACAACAACATCAGCCATGTATAATAATTCAAACAAATCGCTCTGTACAATAACAAAATTTGTAGCCTTATACTGAGATATTAGATTCCTGTAATATTCTAGATAATCCTCTGTGGGATGAGGCTTCAAGATTACATGGTAATCAGCATTATTTCCAAACTCTTGAAGTAATTTTTCTAATATTTTTTCATCATGATTTCGTGTTTCAAAACCATGGTAATATCTCTGAAATCTGCCTGTTGTAAATAGGATTATTTTCTTGTTTTTTGGAATTTTATATTTCTCTTTTATATCAATGGTACTAAGAACTGAAATGGCTTTGTCTACGTCAAAATACATTGAGTGGCCAAAAACCACCAGTTTTTCTCGAGGATATGTTTTCTGTTCTATTAGTTTATTTTTTGCAAAATTGCCAAATAGTAAAAGATAATCTGGTAAAGGCATTCCCATAGGATCTTTTTCTGATCTAAAATTACGATGCGAATAATCAGGATTTATTCCATAGATAAGCCCATGTTGAAAACCAATTGTCCGTATGTTATTTTTTTGGCATGCTATAATAATAGGCAGTGCTAGTGGACCAGCTTCATATGGAATAAAGATAACTCGTGGTCTATTCGTTTTAAAAAATTTGTCGCATGAATCAATTAATCCAATATATGTTGGAAGATAAGGAAAATAACTCATGCTAATGAAGTCATTTTCAAGCTGCTTCCAATAGTTAATTTTATCATAAGTAAAAATTGAATTAAATTCATTATCATTAATAATTTGAGCATAGAAATTTAGAAATTTGTTTAGTTTAGTATTTGAACTAATTTTATCGATTATAATTTCGAGTGGAAACCACGGAATGTCTTCGTGTAACCTTTGTGAATACAGATCAAATTGTCCATTAAATGTATAATCAGTGTCTATACATACAACTTCTTTACCCATTTTTTGCACCATATCAATGACAGGTCCGATCAAAAACTCCCCATATTTGGAATCACCCGTATTAAGATCAAAGATTTTCCTTCTGTAAGCAGTAGCTACGGCAAATACTATCTTATCCTTTATTGGCGGAATTTCTTTCTTTTTATTCTTGAAAAGCTCTAGTCTAGTGTTACTCTTATTTTGTGTTATTCGTTTGTATCGAAATGGTTGAATTTGTCTTGTAATCCATGATATTATTTGAAATTGTAGATACTGTATTTTCGAATAGGAAACTTTAATATCGTATTTTTTACAAATTTGTTGTATTAGTGTAAGTTTATTAAAATCACTGGCTACAATTACTTCTTTTGGTCTATGGCTCTCAATAAACTCTTGAAATGAATCTATGAAACCTACCGCTTCCTTTACTGATAAATATACAGTGGGATGAATAAACCACCAGAGTGAAACATCATCATACATAAATAGTTCTGATAATTTTTTACCTCTTACAACCTCATTTTCTAATTCATTGAAGATTTCGTTTGTTTTCTTTTGTGCAGAAATTTCAGACGCTGCATACAGATCGTGTTTTGTGACAAACATTATATCACTTTTTAAATCGTTTTTTCTAATACCATAAATTAATTTCAAATCTAATTATTTCTAATTTGTGTGATATTATAAGTATATGAAACAAAATCTAATAATTTAGCAAGAATAATACCAAATAGTGTGTTAACCAAACTAAGATAATATATTAGATATAGAGGTCCAAAGGGAAATAGAAAAATGGTTAAACATTGGTTTCATTCTTACTTGTTACAGCATTATTCAAAGAATAGATCTTTAGTACTAGATGTTGGATGTGCCATGAGACCATATAATGATGATTATCAATGTAAATACATAGGTCTTGATCTTCCCACTCGCTCCTACGAAGGTCTTAAACCTGATATTTTTTCAGATGGCAGTAAACTTCCATTTCAGGATAACATATTTGATTTGTTAGTATCTTATGCAGTGATACCGTATGTAAAAAATGTAGATAAGCTTCTACAGGAAATGCATCGAGTACTAAAACCTAAAGGAATAGCTGTGATCATAATTATGAACCTACGCGGTTTAGCATTACATCCAGATACGGATTTTAAGAATAGATACAGTTCAACCAGATTGAATCAGAAGCTAGAAGAGCATAAATTCAAATCAGTAATTGAAAAGAACATCATAGCGTGGTTTTGGTCTAATTATTACAACTGGACAAGTGTTTATGCATATGCAGTTGTAACCCCTAGAAAATAGTTAATAAAAAATAATTTATAGAAGTCACCATCTAATCGTGAGTATACTGCATTTGTACGTTTAAACAGTAATGTCATTAGTTAACAAAAAAATACAGTATTAAACATAACCATGTATTAAATAAACTGATCAGATTGTCTAGAATCAGAGTTACTTATTCAGGATTGATTTCTTTTGCTGTTGGTTTAACCAGTGTAATAACTGGTATTATATTTACACTAATTGTAACTCGAAGTCTTACTGCAGAAGAATTTGGCACTTGGAATCTCATTGGAGGCCTTATCACATATGTAATAATTGTAGAACCAATAGTATCCTATTGGGCCACTCGCGAAATGGCAAGAGGCGTTGAATCTGCAAAGACGGCAGTTATGTCAAGCGGTTTATTTTCAATAGGTGGAGTATTAGTTTACATTGTAATAGCATATTCTCTTGCAGCTCATGTGCATGCAAATCAAAATGTTTTGTATTTTTCTTCTATCCTTATTCCAGTAATGTTCCTAAACAGAACTCTTACAGCAGTCAACTTGGGCTGGAATCCCCAGTCCTCTAGTTATGGCATGCTATCATTTGAAACGGCAAAGATACCTGCAGCGTTAATACTAGTATATTTTTTACACATGGGAATTTTTGGCGCAATTTCATCTACAGTAATAGCTTATGCGGCAAGCATAGTTATTTTAGGAATTTTTGCAAGACAAAAGATAAAGGGACAGTTCAGGATATCATTACTGAAAAAGTGGGTAAGACTTTCATGGCTTTCAGTTTACCCAGGCATATCTAATGTAATTTATCACTTGGATGTAATCGTATTTTCTGTGATTTCAGGTTCGGTAATAGGCCTTGCATTTTATGCTGCAGCACAAACCGTGTCAAATTTGGTAGCCAATTCATCACTAATTTCACAGGCATTATATCCAAAATTATTGGAAGGTGGAAACAAACAACATCTTCAAGAGAATTTAATTCGATTTTTTTATTTTGCATTTCCCCTTGCTGCATTGGCCATAGTCTTTGCAAAACCAGCCCTTTATGCTCTTAAGCCGATTTATGAATCGGCTGTACCTGTGGTGGTATTCATGACGATACGAGCTGTTCTGTACGTATTGGGTGGAACATATAATCAAGCTATGTTAGGAATCGAAAAAGTAGATTTAAACGAAAACTCTACTATAAAGGATTTTGTAAAGAGCAAATTATTTTCAGTTCCCACAATGATTCTAGTCCAATACAGTGTATATACGATATCAATCGCTGTTGGATTATATTTATTAAAACCTTTTAGTAAATCAGACATAGATTTAGTGATCTACTGGTCAATAATATCACTTGCAACACAAGTTCCGTTTACTGTTTATTATTATTATTCAACTAGAAAATATTTTGTTACTAGAATCGGTCCATTAATTCTGTTTAAGTATTTGAGCGCAAGTGTGGTAAGTTTCGGTATAACATATTTTTTGGTGCAAGAATTGAGCTACAAGAAAAGCATTTTTGAATTTATACCAAATTTGATGTTATTTGTTTTTATTGGTATAGGGATTTATCTTGGAATTACTTATGCCGTTGATCTTAGAACAAGAAAATTATTCCATGCGATAATCAATGAAATAAGAGGTAATTCGATCTAATCATTTTGCAGAACCATCACACCTATCAAAAGAGGTAAAACCCATAGATTTGTTCATTGAAAAAATTTCTTTATTTTAGTAGAGACTTTTTTTGGATCTGATAGTGCAGCAGCGAATTGTGTTTTGCCTAGTTTGCGAATTTTTATATATCTTCCATAATCAAGTTGTTTTCCTCCCCATTTTGATTTATAGAAATTTATTGATTTTTCCTTTTCAATTTTGGGTGCGGGGTTAATTCCACCCATATCATATGTAGAATAGTGATTTTCTATGGACCATTTTATTGCATTCCATGTAAGAAAAGTTCCACCAAGCAAATGTATTTTTGGAGAATTTACCACACCATATTGGATAATGTTTTTGTTAAAGACCAAGTTTTCAATTGCACCCAGCAATTCTCCATTTTTTCTAGCAAGAAATACCTGCAGATATCCTTTGTTGTACAGGTTTTCCCAAAACTTTTCAACGAAAAGAGGATTATTTCGACGCTTTTCTCCTGCATGTATCCTAGAAGAAAATGCCAGATCAGAATATTCTTTGAATGAGGAAAGACTATCCACAATTTCAAGTTCCAATTCATGTTTTTCAGATTTTCTTATATCATATCGAGTCTCCTTGCTGAGTTTATCATATAAAGATTCAGGATCCTGTTCAAGTTCTGTTATGTATGTAGCCCAACTAGTATAGTTATATCCATGTTTTGCAAAGATTTTACTATAATCAAAGATAGGTAATGGGTATGTGGTTCCTCGAACCATGTTCACGTTATTTTCTTCAGAGATTCTTTCCACAGCCATGAGTAATGCTTCTAGAATTTCTCCCTTATCAAAAGAATCATGAATTATTGGTCCATATTCCCAACGAAGTATTGAATTAAGATTCAATTTAGAACCTAGCGTTTTTGAGAATACATTAGCATCTTTCCAATAATATTTGGTATGAATAAGTATGGCAAGCTGTCCTGCTAATTCACTATTTTTTTTCACTGTTATGAAAATTGGTTTAGAATCAAATACTTGTTTATAGACAATTGAGTAGTTTGGAACCTGATATATGGTTGAACATGTGTTTTTCCGTAAATTTTTGTTCCAATAATTTTCATCTACTGTATCAGAAATGTCAACTTCAAGCGTCATTAGAAATTGTCGTCCTAAGTACTATGTATTTATTCCTTCCATGTCTTGTTCATAAAAAATAAAAATCATTTTAACTATAGCAATCTAGAATCACATAACAGCCATGACAAAGATCTGTGTTCTTCCAAATGATGCCTTGATGTCATATTATAACAAGGGCGAAATTAAGGCTGGTTATTACAATCCAAAAAACATGTTTGACGAAGTGCATGTATTATCTTTATTTGATGAAGAGATAGAGGAGTCGAAAGTACAGACTATGGCCAGCAGCGGTAAACTAAAAATCCACAAGCTTGAGAAAGTAGATCTATCAAATTACAGGTCATTTGAAGAAAAAGTCATAAAAATAATTGAGGAAATAAAACCAGATGTAATAAGATCTTATAATCCGCTGGTTCAAGGATGGCTTGCAACAAAAGCCTCAAAAAGATTAGGAATTCCTCTCGTAGTGTCACTACATACAAACTATGAACAACAAAGGAATTTTCTAAAAAAGGAACACAAGTATTTCCAATTTTTAAAAATGACATATGCCTCACAAAAAATTGAAAAGTTTGTACTTCAAAATGCAGACGTTGTTGTTTGTGTGTATCAATTCATAGTGTCATATGCAAAAAAAATGGATGCAAAGAATGTTCAGGTAATATACAACAGAATAGATTTGAATGAATTTACGCCCGATTGTAAGAAAGAATTTAGTTCTCCAAGACCTACAATATTGTCGGTTGGAAGATTGATTGAGCAAAAAGATCACAAGTATCTCATTGAAGCAATCAAAGAGCTTGATGTTAATTTGCTGCTCATAGGAGATGGACCAAATTATGAATCACTTGTACAATTGATACAACATACAAATGTTTCAGACAGGGTTAAGATAATCAAAAGAGTCCCTCATGAAAAATTAAATGGCTATTATGCCGCAAGCGACATTTATGCCCAGCCTATGAAGCTTCTTGACGGCATACCAATGCCAGTACTTGAAGCAATGGCATCTGGTTTGCCAGTGGTCATGTCAAAACATGATACAATTTATTCTGAGATAATAGATGATGCAGTTGTATTTGTTGAAAATGACGGAAAGAGTTTTGCAGATGCCTTTAAAAAAATTCTTTCAAATCTGCAATACAAGAAGGAGTTACAAAAGAAGTCCCTTGAGACTATAAAAAAGATAAGCGGAGAGATAATGGAACAAAAAGAATACGAACTTTACCAGAGTCTAATTTCAAAATGAATATACCCTACGGGATTTTATTCAATAGAGATACTCTATTGATCTTTCAAATGAGATCTTGTTGTGATTTTCAATCCAATCCAATGCCTGAAGTGCAAACATTGAAGTCCAGGAATTGATCCTGTGCTGTTTCTTCCACCCCATAATTGACTTGTGAAATTCCTCGTAGAATCCGCCATTCATTTTTGCATCTTCCTCTGTTGCCTGTAGTGTGAGAAGAAAATCTGTCAATTGTTTTGGTGGTTTAAGATATTTTGAGGTGCTAGCTACACTGTCTACTAATACCATTAAACGAATTAGTTGTGCAATTGGATATGCAGCTTTTGATTTGTAATTATAGTTAGTCCAAAGATATACACTTCCATCCTCATTCATCTGACTTAGCACCCAGTCCAATCCCTTCCTACAACTATCAAGATATGCTGATTCTTTTAGCATAGCATATGCATAGATCAGTCCTTCTAGAGCATAGCAATGAGAATGCAAGTTGACTGATTTGCTTCCAAGATGTAACGCAAAACTACCGTCAGAATTTTGAAACTTGTTGTAGGTATTTGCTATTTTTATAGCAATTTCCCTGAGTTTTGGATCACCAAGTTGTAAAAGCGGCATTGCCAGTTTTATGCCAAAACAACCCTTTTGTGCATACCACGTTGAGGTTTCAATAAACTTTCCAGATTTTCTGTCCATGACTGGTTTTACAGTACCGTCCTCTTCGATACATTTTGTTACAAGCCAGTCAATTAACTTCTTTGCAAATTCTTTGTACTTGCTATCGCCTGCGATTTCATAGAGATCAAGAAAGCCCTTGGCACAAATACTAGTATCAAATGAGAATATTTGTTCAGTCATTCGTGATTCAGGACCAACACCCATAACAATTCCACCATATTTTTCATGAACATTCATCAACCATGAGCCGCAGAGTTTTGCCATCTCAATGTATTTTTCAGACTTTTCTTTGGAATAAAGAAACTTTAGTGTGCTAAGGTAATATCCTGTTATTTCTGGATAAAGAAAACTGTACTTGTTGTCTTTTGTGTCATAATAGGAATGCACTGCGCCAGCGTTTTGATCTTCCTTATCTAAAATACAAAGACCTGATGAAACAAGCCAATTTTTTACTTTCTGGTATTGCCCCATTTTATCATAAACTTTTATCCTCCGTTAAAAGTCTATACTCATGCGAATTCTCGCCTTATTTTTCCACTTCCCTCCCATGAGTGGTGGAGGTCCGGTTGTGTCTTGTGATATAGCAAATACAATTGCAGCCCTTGGTCATCAGGTTACGGTATTAGTACCTGATGTAGATTGGAATGGTAGAAAATACGAGCCACATATGCATAAGAATCTTAGCGTAATCAGAGTCAATACTCCCTCAAAAACTAATTTGAAAGTTGCAGCAAGACGATGTGCAGGTAACCTTAGAAAAACAGCAGAAAAACTTTGCAGTGAAAGTCGGTTTGATATGATATTCACAATATTTCATCCATTTCATTTGGTTCCAAATGCTGCAGTTTCATGTGCAAAGAAGGTCGATATTCCCGTTGTCATAAAAGTTGATGATGCCGTATATGAAAAGTCATCAGGCCTAAAAGCTATTCAAAGAAGAATCGAGAAACGGTTTAGTACAAAATCGCTCCAAGGAGCATCCGAGATATTTGTCTTAAATGAGCAGATAAAAACAATTGTAAGTGATAATTACAGGGTTCCTCCAGAGAAAATCTCTGTTATGCCAAATGGTATTGACCTTTCTTTGTTTGATGTAAAGTCAGCTAAAAGAGAACGTAAGATAATATTTTCAGGTGTAATGTACTATCACAGAGGTCTAGATATACTACTTAAAGCTACAACAGAGATCATCAAGGAATTGGCAGATGTCAAAGTAGTTCTGTTGGGAGAAGGACCTGAATTACAACGATTACAAGACATAGTTTCGGAAAAGAAATTGATGGTAAATGTCGAGTTTAAAGGTTGGGTAGAAAGAACAGAAGTTCCTACTCACCTGTTAAACGCATCCATAGGAATTGGTCCTTTACAACTTACTCCTCTGACTGCTAAATCAATACCAGTTAAGGTTTTGGAGTATATGGCGTCATCATTACCGATTGTTGCAAAAAAGGGAAGTCTATCAGACGATGTCCTAAGAGACGGAGAAAATGGATATTTCGTTGAAGATGCGGGCCAACTTGCCGAAAAGGTAATCAATCTTTTACAAAACCCATCTCTTGTGGAGAAAATGGGTACTATGTCAAGAAACATGGTGCAAAAGTTTTCATGGGGAAATCTTCTTGTCCCAATCCTTGAAAAGTACGATAAAGCTAAAAGTTCTTCGTAATTATCTCGCCAATTTGCAAGGACGGGTTTGATTTAGTAAGCTCCATCCAGTAATCTGGCTTACGAATATCTAATTCTTCGATGAATTGTAAACTCAGATTATAATCATAATGCTGCCCAGTGAAGATCACAAAGGAATTCTTTTTGTCAAGTTGATGTATGATAGGAGAGAGTTTGATGATTTCTGGCTTTGTTCCCATTATATTATGGCTGCTTTCATGCAATAATCACTTGGAAGTTATTTGATGACCTTTTGACTATTTCAGGAGATATTCATAGATATTCAAGTAAAGATTTCCAACGTGAGACCAGTCATATTTTTGCACTTGGTTAAATGCCTCCTGGATTAAACTGGTTGATTTTTCTCTGTTAGATAAAAGATCAAGAGTCTCTTCCAGAATTCTTGTAGGCGAATACAACTCAACTAGAATTCCCGTTTTCCCATGTTCAAGTATTTCCTTATTACCACCAACATTTGTAGCAATAATTGGTATTTTGCATGCCATAGCTTCAAGAAGTGTAGAACTGATTCCCTCTACAATTGATGGCTGAATCAAAAGATCCGAGCCTCTGATTAAAGAGATTGTCCTTTCTCTGGGCTGGTACCCCATGAAATGTATATTTGGATGCGATTTGGCTACTTCTTTTACCTTTTCTTCCTCAGGTCCAGAACCCAGAATTAAAAGATGTGTGTCATCTGGTAGTTTCTTAGACATCTCCAACAGATCTAAAATCCCTTTTTCTTTTGAAAGCCTTCCTACGTAGATCACCTGTTTCTCATACAATTTTTCTTTTTGTTTTGGAAGAGACGACAGGTCTATTGCGTTTGGCACAAGTGAGACTTTGAATCCTAATTTTGTGTAATAATCATGTGCTTCTTTTGATATCACCGTTATTACATCGGCCCACGTCAATGCGTCTTTTTCATATGAACTTGACAGCTTTCCTGTCGCCTTTCCATGCAGCGCATCAATTTGCTCAGAATAGATTCCATGCAGGGTGAGAATTTTTTTGCCGGAGGCGTTCTTCATTGGCAATGCCGATGGTAGATTGTGAGCATGAACAATATCATTTCCCTTTTTGAATTTTGTCTTAAGAAGAGCAGAAAGCATGAAGCTTGGATTTTTTAGGCCCTTTAGGGGTATGGTAAATGTGTTTTCCGAAGACAGGATATCTACCTTATGACCGTTTTTCTTAAGAAACTCAGATAACCCCTGAACATGTTGTGCTATTCCACCTATGCCACCTTGAGTTGGTGAAATTATTAGCACTTGCATTATTGTGGAATCAAGTTGATTCTCTAATAAGGTATTAGATTAAAAGATTCAAGAGTAAAGGATGTTTTTGGGAATCTTACATTAAAGCTTGTGACGCTTCGTGGAACATCTGGCTTTTTGCGCAGCCCGCAGCAAGCTCGTCGCCTGAACCTCTTCTCATAAGACCTCTATAGAGTCCATCTTCTAGCTTTGCACCTACTCTTTGTTCCCATTCTTCAACACTGATAGAATATTTCTTTTGGATTCGATCTCTATACCACTCTGGAATTACGTTAAACGCACAGAATGGAACAATTCTCAAATCTGGTGTAAGGTAGTGAATATCACATCTTTGCAGTCTTTCCAAGTCTTCGTTGTATTTGTCTTGGAAGTGCATCATACCTAAGAAGAGCCCCTTGACATGCCATGAACCTACAGCGTCAAATGATCTCTTCATTAGTATATTGCCAAACATCTTTGCCAAATCAAGACCCTTTGGTTGCTTCTTCTTATCTACAAAGCTTGAAAGCTTTCTTACTACTTCAAGCATTGTAAAGTACTTGTTCTTTCCAGTGCGAATCTCCTCTGCCTTGTCTTCAAAGAGTTCTAACATTCCTTGAATATCACAGAATCTTGTTAGTGGTACAAACTTCTTGGTTTCTTCGTCT
>MNJS01000015.1 GCA_001920395.1 Thaumarchaeota archaeon 13_1_20CM_2_39_20 | reverse complement strand
GAATACGGCTGTCGGTACCACTTCATACATTACAGAAGACAAGTCCGCTAATTTTCTTGACACAGTTGAACAAGTGTTAGATGTGCCAATACTTGTAGCAAAACTGAAGCTTGGTCAATCGGAGATTTCTGGACTTCGTTCTTACTCAGAAGGATTTGTAAAAGAAGGGGCTGGGGCTGGAGGAGCATCTATCGCATGTATGCTAAAGACTGGTATAGATTCAGAAAAGTTGCTTTCTCTGACTGAAAAAGAATACAGAAGAATTACTTGACTGTTACTGACTTTGCCAAGTTTCTTGGATAATCTGGATCAGTGTCTTTCTCAAGAGCTGCATAGTAAGCCAGAAGCTGAATAGGCACTATCTCTATGAACGGATACACTGATTCGTCTACTTGTGGTATCTCAATCCAATAATCGTAAACGTCACTTGGTTTATCAGAGATCCCAATTACTTTTGCCCCTCTTGCCTTTATTTCTCGCGCAGATGTTAAAGTATCCAAATAAGTAGAATCATTAGGATTAATCATTATTACAAATGTATTAATGTCCATTAATGCAAGTGGACCATGTTTTAGTTCCCCTCCGGGAAGGCCCTCTGCATGTATGTAAGTAAGCTCTTTCAACTTTAACGAAGCCTCTGATGCAATTGGATAATGAATGCCTCTGCCCAGCACGTAAATATCTGACACATCCTTCAGTTTTTTTGCGATTTCTTGAATTCCTGAGTGATCAGATAGAATCTTTCTAATCGATTCTGAAACCTTGCTTAGATCCAAGCTAATGCAACCACCACATATCTTGTCGACCATTTTGTATAAGACTGCCAGTTGCGCTGTGAAGCTCTTTGTAGCAGCTACTCCTATTTCTGGTCCGCAATTTAGTCCTATTGAGATAGATGATATCTGAACTAGAGACGATGTCATAATATTCACAACAGAAATAATCTTACTTCCAGCGTTTTTTGCAATCTTTACAGCTTCAAGGACGTCCGCACTCTCACCACTCTGAGACATACTAATCAGAATTGATTGTTGTTCAAAGATATCGGGTGAAAATTGGACTTCACTTGATATGATGGGTTCAATCTTTATCTTTGCATATTTTGAAAATAGAAATTTTGCTATGAGTGCTGCGTTAAAGCTGGTTCCACTGCCAGTAATGTAAAGAGTCTTTGCGTGCTTGATAAAGTCTGTTGCCAAATCAAGCTCAAGTCTTGTGTTGTTTGCTGCATTTGGAATTGTTGTAGGCTGTTCTGAAATCTCCTTCAGGGTGAAATGAGCATATTCTCCTTTATACACGTCAGCAAATTCCTTTGATACCTTAGTAATTTGATGTTCTACTGGTTTAGAATCAAAATCAAAAATCTTGATTCCAGAACTATTGATAATCACAAATTCTTTGTTATCGAGATAAATCACTTCATCCGTACTTTCTACAAATCCTAGGACATCGCTTGAGATAAAATATCCGTCTTTTCCAATTCCTATTATTAATGGTTCATGCAGTCGGGCAGCAGCCAACGTACCATCTTCAAAAACTGCTACGAAAGCATAGTTTCCCTTTAACGCCGAGACCGTTTCAAGCACTGCCTTCTTTATTTCTTTAACTTTGTCATGATGGTACTGGAGAAGGTTGGCGATAACCTCACTGTCAGTCTGACTTTTGAACGTGTATCCTTTTTGTTGAAGATCCTTTTTCAATTCTTCGTGATTTTCTATTATGCCGTTGTGGACAATTGCTATCTCTCCTGAACTTGATGGATGGGGGTGGGCATTTGTGTCAGTAACTTCACCATGTGTGGCCCAACGCGTATGGCCAATTCCTACCACACCTGAAAGTTCATCAAGTCTTACAATTTTATTTACATCTAAGACCTTACCAACACCCTTTCTTACTAATATATGATTATTGGAAAATGTGGCAACGCCTACGCTGTCATATCCTCGGTATTCCATTCGTTTGAGTCCTTTTACTATTATGGGTGCGGCCGGACTGAGACCCAGGTATCCTATGATAGAGCACATATCGATATCTTATACTACTCGATAAATAACAGTTTATTTTTTACCCGGCCTGAGGTTCAGTTTTAATTGTTTCGGCTGCTTGTCGCGTTACTTTGGCCAAATCTACTTCAGGAGCCAGATGTACCTGATTCTCTTCTTCTACAGTCACAGTATATGATGGCACAGTAATCACTCTTTCTCCAATCATTACATGACCGTGGACAACTGTCTGTCTTGCAAGATACGGGCTTTTTATGGAAACCTTTTTCTGAATAACTGTCTGCAGTCTGCGAGAAAGCACATCAGTAACCTTGAGATTCAATACGTCATCTAGAGTAGAATTCTCTGTTACTAGCCCTATCCTTGCCAATGATTTCATCAACGTTGGTTCCTTTTTATTTCTGATCTCTTGGGTCAATGCTAGGAGAGATCGTGCTTGATTTCTGATTCTTGAAAGCTCGGTGTGCGCCTTCCAAAGCTCTCTCTTGTTCTTAAGTCCAAAAGTTCCAAGTACGTACAACTCTTCATTTAAGAGATCGTAATTTAGAGGACGTTTTGGTCGCCTCCACATTTTGCGTGAATTCTTTGGATAATCTCCCAACTGTATCCCTAACCTACTTTGTTTTCTTTTCCGTCGAAGGCTTGGTTGCAGGAGATTTTGTGTCTTTTGTAGGAGCTGTGGGGCCACCCTTTGCAGGAGCTGCTGCTGGAGCAGCTGGTTGACCTGCTACAGCTGCTGGAGCAGCTGGTTGACCTGTTGCAGCTGCACCTTCAGCAGGTACTCCAGCTGGAAGTACTTTGCCGCCTTTACGAACTCCTACGGCACCACCTTTTCTTCCAGTGGTTCGGGTTCTTTGTCCTCGTACTTTTAATCCATATGTGTGACGGAATCCTCTCCAACTGTTCATGTTTTTCTCTCTTTCAATATCATTTCTAACATTGAATTCAATATCTGAGGTTATCAAATGCAAATCTTTACCTGAATCAATGTCTTTTCTCCTATTTAGAAACCACGATGGAATGTTTACCAAAGAAGGATTCTTCATTGCCTTCTCAATCTCTTCTACCTGAGATTCGGTAAGGAAACCAACATTGCTGTTGGAATTTATTTTTAATATGTCTAAGATTGACTTTGCAAAATTGTAACCTATGCCTCTTACCTGACTAATGCCTATTATTATCTTCTTAGTACCGGGAATGTCCTTACCTGCTATCCTAACAATGTGCCTATATTCTTGCGAAGACAAGTATTCGGGAAATCTGTTATATCCGAGATAAAAACCATGCTAAAATAAATAATACTTTAAATCAGATCTCGGGAATATTTACCGCAATGGTTCAGGATCTTGAAAATCTTGTTAATCGGAGCTATAGTTCAACGCCAAAATATACAGAAATAATGGCGGCGGGAGTTCCTGAGGATTACAAGCAAATTAGAACTCTCGGTGACTTGCTAGAGATCAATTACAAAATAGTCGGTGCAAAAGAACAGCTAAGAAGGAACCTGATTTCTAAAATAAGGAATGATGAAATAAAATATCCTGGAATCATAGGCTTTGACGACTTTGTTATTCCAGCACTTGATCGTGCAATATTGTCTTGTCATGATATAATTTTGGTGGGTCAAATAGGACAAGCAAAAACTAGGATAGCTCAAACAGTTGCGGAAAACTTACTGTCTCCGATGCCAATCATAAGAGGAAGTATGACGAATGACTGTCCTATGGATCTACCAGCTCAAGAGTTGATTTTCTTACTTCGAGACAAGGAAAATCCTATGTCAATTCCACAATTTTACGTGGATTCTGACAGTATGGAAAAAATGCGAAACAACAAACTTGACACTCCAATTGAATGGGTAGAAGGAAAACGCAGATTCAAGTATGTGATAGCCACCCCTGACATTTCAGTAAAAGATCTTGTGGGACAAATTGATGCTATAAAAATAACAAAAAAAGGCGCAGAGATGTATGAAATTGAATCCTATTCCCCAGGGCAACTTATGCAAGCAAAGCACGGTCTTTTTTGTATTGATGAATTACCAGTGCTTGACACAAGAAAACAAGTAGCACTCTTGTCAGTATTGCAAGAAGGAAGATTCACAACCGGATCATATCCAGTTATTTTTGAACCAAAAACGGCATTCATTGCAACTGCAAATCCAATCGATTATACACACTCTGGAAAAATAATTGAACCACTTTATGATCGATTGAAGAGTCACATCCACACTCATTATCCAAAATCAGTTAGAGATGAAATGCTCATAATCACACAAGAAGCAAGAATCCCAAAATCGTTTGTGCCAGTTTTCATCCTGAAAATTCTTGCCCGCATAGTTCAAAACGCACGCAAAAGTCAGGAGATTAATCAAGATAAGGGAGTGAGTGTAAGAATGGGAGTTCATAGTCTGGAACTGTTAGTGGGTGAAGCAGAAAGGACCAGATCCCTGTCTCACAACATTCCTGCAACACCGCGGCCTTGTGACATTTTTTGTATTAGTCAGGGTGTGAAATTTGAACTTGCGGAACTAGATGATACCACTGAAAATCGTGAAAAGACACTAAGAAATTTGATTACCGGCTCTTTGAAAGATACATGTCTAGAATACCTTAGTGAAATCGATCCGAATCTTCTTGATACAATAAAAAAGGAATTTGGAGGGAAAACCTTTCAAGTCTCTCAAGATCTCTTGGGTTCCAATAGCATGCATAGTTCATACGATAACCAACTCAAAAATTTTAATTCTCTTTCTAGTCTTATAAACATCGTAGTCCACAAAGTAACATCTGAACAAGACGAATTTGTTACGGAAGTACAAAAGTATAATATTTCAAGTGATTCAATAACCATCACCGAAGAAATAGGCAGTGAACTTCGAGCTGCAATCACAGAATTGGTTTTGGAGGGTCTATTCTGGATGGAGCCAAGAATTCTGGAAAAGCTGGAGGGTGGCTACACTGCACCCTAGCATAAAAAATTTTGTCTACTTCTTAAATGAGAAGGACCACTCAAGGAGTTCTGAATCTAGAATATCAAATGAAAAGTTAACTCAAATTCTAAAAGCCCTAGCAAAACATGCATTGAAAGAAAAGACACCGTCGGTACACGATCTGGAACGAGCGCTTCAAGGAGTTATTCAGGAACCATCATCAGAATCTCAACTTCTCAAGGGCACGGATCAGGAGATGGATCTGAGGGGAAGTAATAAACCTATAGCAAAATATCTACGTGAACTAGGTTATATCAAAGATGACAAGAAATGGCTTACCAGTAAGGCATTTTTTGAAATAGGGCAAAGAATGCTTGAGGACGTGATAAAGGCAATAAGTGAAGGAGGATTTGGATTTCATGAAACAAGTAGCATAGGCTCTGGAAATACAATATTAGATACTACAAGAAAACTCGAGGTAGGAGATGACATCAAGAACCTAGATGCGCCTGGGACTATATTGAATTGCGTCCAAAGAGCAAAAGGTAAGGGAATGCGAGTAGAATTCCCACTTCAACTAGAAATTGAGGACTATCAAAAATTTGAAACAAAGGAAGAGGTAAAGGTTGCGGTTGTTTATTGCATAGACTTGAGCTCAACAATGAAGTATTCCCTTAGTTCTGGGGAGGGCAGTAGAATAGAGGCTGCAAAAAAGGCATTGTGGGCACTGTACGTATTAAACAAGAAGTTCTTCCCAAATGATTCCATTTATGTTGTGGGTTTTGGCTCTCTTGCGTCAGAAGTCAAGGCACATGACATACCATATCTGAAGACGTATGATGCAAACGATAATTTTCTACATTATACCAATTACCAAGCGGCATTCAGACTCGCGCTTAAAATTCTCAAGAAAGATGGTGCTCAGAACAAGCGAATTATACTGATAACAGATGGTCAACCCAGCGCATGTTTTGTCGATGACGAATCTCAGAGAAATGCTATATTGTCAGACAAACCTTACTCACACTTCTATATCCCAGATCAAACCACTCTTTCTAAGATGAAAAGTGAGAGAGACATAAAATTGGATATTGGAAAAGAAATGGTATACCTTTGCTACAGGTACAGACAGGTTGATCCTGTCATTGAAGCAAAAACGCTACAAGAAGCAAAAAGATGTAAGCGAGAAGAGATAGAGATCGATACGGTTATGGTTAGTGAAGAATCAGAGCTTCTGAAATACGTGGAGAATCTTGAAAAAAACCTGAAAGGAAGAGCCTATTATATAAATCCCGAAAAGATTGACAGAGTACTTATTAGCGATTTCATTTCAAACAAGAAAAGGATACTGAACTCTAGGCATGGTTGGTAAATTTGAATCAAGATTTTGAGAAACGAAAAATAATCGAAACTCTGGTAGATCCCAATGTATCTGTGATACTTGCCGAATTTGAAAAGGGTGAAAAAGATTCGGCCTATCTAACAGAAAAATTAGGAATTTCTCTGGATGAAATCAAAGAGCGGTTATCATGCGTAATTGCTCACGGCTTTGTCACAATGAATCAAAATGGCAATAAGATCATTTTCAGAGCTGATATGGATAAACTCAATAGAATTATGGAAAGTGATGAGAACTTTACAAGTGTAGTAGACGGCTTGACTGAACTTGATCAGTATCTTAACTAACCCGTATTGGCCCGACTTTTTATAAAATATATCATACCAAGAGCAAGACCCCCAAGTCCTACGGCTAGCACAGTGGATACCAAAATATCTAGAATTGCCGCACTCTCAGGATAATTCTTTTCTTTACCAGGAAGATTGTCCATAGTTTGAGATTGGTAGGCTGTGATGCCTATGCCAATGAGCACGAGAACTCCACTAACCATGAGAATCACTCTTGGTTTTACCACACCGGCCCTGATCTCGACCCTTAGTTAAAACTTCGCAGTCAACAAATGATTTGTTGTATCACTAACGAGAACAGGACAAATTATTCGACAACATTATTTTCTACATAACATAATATAACAAAGTTGTACAAAGTATTGGCAATTTTCTTGCTCGTATTACTCATTTTGCCTCAGACATCGCTAGGAGATGCCAGGGCCTACTCCGATCATCCTAATCTCTTTGTATCTGCAGAAAATAGTCTTTTTGAAAATCATTTTTCTGGAGCAATGATAGTAGAAGTTATCGTAAGGGAAGACAATAATCAACTTGATCAGAGCCTGGGAGAACCAGATGTTAAAGTAGATGGACGACAGCTTCGTATGGTTCAGAGTTCTGATGGAAGCTGGTATGCATTTTTTGCTAATGCCGACAAAGCTAAAGAGGCGGATGAGGTGGCACTCTCAGGTATTGCTGGTGAGAGTTTAGATTTTGGCGTATTTTGTTCTGGTTCTACTCCTTCTTCTGTTCTAGGTACTGATTTCTCACAGACGGACGGGGTGGCAATTCCAGATTCTGCTGGTTTGTCTAGCACAACTGATGGCACTGCAAACTTCAACCCATGTAGCGGAACTCCGTCCACTCCAAGTAATAAAGACAATGTTGTTCGATTTCCCCCTTCTTTGAATATGAACCCAAAGGTTCCAGTTGGTCAAATCGGAATAAATCCAAATGTATGGCCTCTTATACAATTGTTCACCTTTAGCAACACCGTACATATAGAATATAATCGAGCCGGTGGCACCCAAAGTGTTGATCTTGATTATTTTGACATTCCTAATATAACGATAAAACTTGATAGAGAAACATATCCTCCGGGTTCTGAAGTTTTCGCAACAATAAATGACATACAACTGAACGAAGATCCAACATCTGCAGATTCGTGGACGTTTAACGTTGATTCTCCTCAAGCAACTTTCTATCAAGCTTTTGCTGAATCGGGAAAGAGTGCTAGCGGTCTAGGTCTTGTGAACCTCAAACCATATCTTAGCAATTTGGGCTTCAAAGATAATGGTTATGTAGAACTGAACCTAGACAGTGTTGTCAATCTGAAAACAAATTCCCTTCAAACTCATCCATCTTTCACTGCGGGCTCGACAACATACGATAAACTGGTGACCTTTGTGGAGACTGGGTCTAATACTGGAATTTTTGAGAGCTCGCTGGATAGTGTATCAACAATTGGAATACTGTCGAACGCTCCCAGATTTCAATCAGGTACTATCGAGTATAATTTGCAGAAAGCGTCTATAGTGTCTGGTACAGCAACAGCTACTCTTGCTATTGGCAGCGGTCAAGGACAGTTCAACCCAGGACAAAAAGAAACTATCACACTTGTAGATAACGACCAAAACCTGAATGCTGGATTAATCGATGAACTTGATGTTTCAAGGAGCTCTGCGGTCATACCGACATTGAAGATTGGAAATCCCGTAACACTAAGCAGTTCTTCTGATGTGAACTTTTATCAAAACTCAGCAAGCTTTACCAGTGCAATATCAATATCATCTACTGTTGATTCCAACTCTGCAAGATTGTTAATAGACACTCGTTCTGTCTCAACTGCTAATTTTGAGAAAATTACTTTAAATCTAGGAATAACTGCTCAAACTCTTAAAGATCTATTCATAGATCCATCTCAACCAAATTCAGGTGGTACAAATTGGATTAATTATGATCTGAAATCATTCCAACAACAACTCGGAATTACCACTTTCTCAGATACTAGTATGACTCTCTACTTTGGTGCGTTAGGAACATCACCTGTACAAATTCTCTCTTCTGGAACCATTGTATCTGGTAATGGTCTTGTACAAATAAGCAATGCAGAAATAACATCAATCCAGTCTATCCCTTCTGGTTCACCGGTCTATTTAGAAATTAATCTCGATACGTCTGGTGATCCTTCAAAAGCTGGCAAAATCTCAAATGAAAACGATACACAACCAATTGTTTTTGATCTGTTTTCATTTGGAAGTAAAAATAATCAGCAAGTAAACAATGCTATATATCGTGCTGAACTTCAAGAAACATCTAGTAATTCCGGGATTTTTTCTGGTACAATTGAATATGCAGTAATAAACCAACTAAACCAATTTGATCCAAACTTGATCAAGAGTCTGAGAACTTTTGGCAATCAAATAAAATTTCTCGTGAACGATCAGATGGTAAATGATAAAGGAATTAATTTATCTATTCCAAGCGTAGAAGCAGGGCAAAAAACTATTGTTACCTCAAAAAACAATCTTCCAACACACACTGGAACGGTTACGCTAGATTCAACAAATTACAGACTTGGTCAGCCAGTTACAATAACACTATATGATCCAGATCTTGTTACTGACGCTGATACTATCCAAACTTTCACTAATGTAAACGATCCGAGCTCACCAGCAGATGATACTGTTGGAGATGCTAGTGGTAATATCTTAGTTGAAGTCTGGATAAAGGGATTCAGGTTTCATCATTGTACTATAAACGGGATTACATATGGAGGACTGGCAGCTTCAGGATTTGCTCTCACTGAAACAGGTCCCGGAACTGGTGTATTCAAGGGAACTTTTAAGATGCCATCAAAAATATGTAACGAAGACGGAACAAGTCTAATATCTCCAACAGGCGGCAATATACAAGTTTGGTACCATGACTTCAAGGATGCTTTTGGAAGGTCTGTAGTAATAGGTTCAGCAGTTAATACTCCGGTAAAAACTTATGAATCTTCAACATCTACAGCGGTATACTCACATAAGATATCCCAGTCAACACAAATTACTGACAGTGACGGTAGGCCTCTTTTGCAAAATCCCAAAATCGGTCAGACTATAAGCTTCAAGAGCCTTCTCTCAAACCAAGATATGCAGGTATCTCAAAGAATTTCATATATTGTTCAGATAAAGGACAGCGAGAACAAGGTCGTATTCCTAAACTGGTTAAATGACAACTTATTGCCCTCTACCACTGCTAACGAAGAAATCAAGTGGAAACCCACTTCATCTGGAATTTATTCTGTAGAAATCTTTGTGTGGAATGGTATGGACACTCTTGTGCCTTTGACGGAGAAAAAGGAATACAAACTTCAAGTTTTCTAATAGGAAGTGATGATTAGACTCAATAGCAATTCTTTGAAATCTAGAGATTGTATTTACTTTTGTAAGGTGATACCGCGCGTAACTCCTTGACTACTTTTTTAAGGACCTCAACGGTCTCATCTATTTCCTGTTCAGTATTTGTAATTCCTACCGTAATGCGTAAGGAACCTGTTATTTGTTCGTGTGAAAAATCCATTGCTTTTAGTACATGCGAAGCCTTCTGAATACGAACAGAACATGCAGAACCAGTAGAAGCTGCGATTTTATTTTCATCGAGTTTTATAATCAAATCTTCGCCATTAACTCCAAGAAAGGTAAAATGTGCATTGTTTGGAATACGTTTTTCCGGATGGCCATTATGATTGGCATGCGGTATCTCGCTTAGTACTCTAGAAACTAGTCTATTAGTTAATTTTTTGAAATGAGAGATATTTTGGTCCAAATTATCTCTTGCCAGCTTGCATGCCATGCCAAATCCTACTATGCTAGCAACATTTTCTGTGCCTGAGCGTAGTCCGCTTTCCTGGCCACCTCCCAATATGAGAGGTGATATCTTTACACCTTTTCTTATGTATAAAGCACCAACGCCCTTTGGACCATTAATTTTGTGCGACGACATTGAAAGTAAATCGACACCTAGTTCCTTCACATCTATGACAACTTTTCCAATAGCTTGAACAGCATCAGTGTGGAAGATAATATTTTTTTCATGTGTTATCCTTACCATCTCTTTTATTGGTTGGATTGTACCAACTTCATTGTTAGCAAACATTATGGATACCAGACAAGTATCCTGCAAAAGTTCTTTTTTCAAATCTTCAGGATCGACAAGACCATATTTGTCTACTGGAAGATAACATACCTTGTAGCCTTCTTTTTCAAGGTGCTTGTATGGTTCAAGTATAGCGTCATGCTCAATTGATGATGTTATGATGTGTTTTTCATTTTTTTGAGACACAATGCCATACAGCGCAGTATTGTTTGATTCTGTGCCGCCTGAAGTCAAAAGGATCTCATCGCTATCCGCTCCAATTAAATTTGCAATTCTTCTCCTAGCATTCTGAATGGCTGAGTTAGCAAACCTTCCATACTTGTGTATCGAAGATGGGTTTCCATACTGTTCTTTAAAGTATGGCATCATTTCTTCAATAACTTTCGCATGGACTGGCGTCGATGCGGCATTATCCAAATAAATCAATCTGTGATCACGTTAAGTTTTCCGGGTCTATACCCATCGAGATCAATTAGAACTGTCTCCAAGCCTAATTCCTTCAAGCACTTCTTCAGGATTAGGAATTTTTTTTCATCCTTAAGAAGACTAATTTCTTCCATATTTACCTCTATTTTGCAGTAGTTATCGAAGTCACGCACTCGCACCTGCCTTACTCCAAAAAGTTGTCTTACCAGCGTTTCTCCCCTCTCGATTCGTTTCAATTTCTCTGATGTCACCATGAGACCCCAGGGAATGCGTGATGCAAGACAAGAATTTGACGGTTTGTCATAAACTGATAATCCAGCCTCTTTTGCACAACTTCTTACGTCCATTTTTGTGAGTCCGACTTCGGCAAGTGGACTTTGGACTCCGATATTTTTTAATGCTACTATTCCTGGACGATATTCTTTCAAATCATCAAGATTTGTACCGTCTACTATTAGATTGGAACTCTCGACTCTAGATACATCAAGTAAGTGTTCTGCTAGTTCTGTTCTACAGTGTAGACATCTATTTCGATCATTCTTAACGAAATCAGGATTTTCAAGCTCATTGTATTCTATTACAATATGTCTTATTCCTATTTCAGCACAAATCCTCTTGGCAGATTCTAATTCTTCTTGTGCCAGAGTTTTGTAGTCAGCGGTCACTGCTATCGAAAACTGGTCAAGAGCTTTCTGCGCTGCATATGCTACTAGTGCACTGTCCACGCCGCCAGAAAGAGCAACAAGAGCCTTTCCTTTTCCATTGAACCATTCGATTAATTGTTCTAATTTTGTCATTTTAGGCGAAGCTTTTCCTTTACATCTGATAATATCAATTCCGACGCATCTTTAAATGATATATCTAATGACTCTGAAACTGATTTAATATCTTCAGATTCCACTTTGAAATGCCTTACAAGACCATTATCTTTTGCAATCTTGCATCTTATGGTGAAGCTTTTTCCTAGTATCACAACAGGTACGGATACAAAGATTCTTGGGACTACATAGCGATTGGAAGTTCTGATTCTAACTCCTAATGTCCCAGTCTCTGACACTAGAATGTCAATTAAGCCGTTTACTGCAGAGGAGTCGCAAATTACAGAGACAAGATTAGTCAGTCTCCCTTTTTTTGTGATGGCCGGTGATACCGTGACATCTTTTGCACCATTAGAGATTAATTTATCGATCACTAGTCCTATCACT
Organism: Thaumarchaeota archaeon 13_1_20CM_2_39_20; assembly: GCA_001920395.1. Lineage (GTDB taxonomy): Archaea > Thermoproteota > Nitrososphaeria > Nitrososphaerales > Nitrosopumilaceae > Nitrosotalea. Next base: position 6,745 of record MNJS01000015.1, on the reverse strand, counting down.
TCACCTGACGCATCGTCAATATTTGTTTCTAGAATTTGTACTGTGTCATATTGAAATTGATGTGTTGATTCACCTTTCACAATTTTTAGAACATTGGCAAAGCCGTCAAAATCCTTACTTCCTGCACCATAACCAATCGATTTTACCTTCATGGAAGGATAAAATTCGGAGCAACTACGTGCAAGGTTGACCAGCAGGCTTGCTCCCGTTGGAGTTGTAAGTTCCTCTCTTACCTGTCCTCCAACAACGATAATGTCTGATCCACGGAATATTTCTAGAATTGCACTGGCTGGATTTGATACCATGCCGTGAGAAAAATCTAGTTTGCCACCGCCAACAGCTACGGGCGTTGAAATAATTTCATCAGATAAAGCTCTCAGATCATCCAATGCTATGGCAGAACCGATGACATCAACAACTGTATCCACACTTGAGGCTTCATGAAAATGAACTGATTCCACAGGTTCTCCATGAATCTTGGACTCTGCCTTAATTAAAGACCTTATACTCTCTTTAGCAAATACTTTAGCCTGTTCTGATAAACCTATCTTATCTGAGACCAACAATATGCAATCTTGAATCTCAATTCCCTTTCTCTCGTGACTTTCCTCATTTACATTCAAAACAAGATGAGTGGCTTCTATTCCATGTTTTACTGTCTTTTCGAAATCAATCTTTTGAATTTTAGAACCTTTGAGATAGTTTTCAGTTGAATATACGCCATCTATTATTTTAGATTTGTTGGCACCAATGTTGACAAGAGCAGATAGTAACATATCTCCTGAAATTCCAGCAATCTGGGCATCAATTACAAGTACCATGAGTTTCTGAAAAGATTGGAATGCATATAAATTGTAATTCTCAATCTTCCAGCTCTAATCTAGACATTAGTTTTTGATTATTCTTCTTTATTCCTCAAAGCAAATAGTGAAGTTTAATTAGTGATTAGAGGGACGCCTGTTTATGATTACAATTATAGGTTCAGGCAAGGTCGGAGGAGCTGCCGCACTCTTTACTGCTCTTAGAAAAGTTACCGATGAAATTCTCTTGCTAGACGTTGTTCAAGGACTTCCACAAGGAGAGGCTATGGACCTTAATCACATGCTTGCAGAGAGAGGAATTGATGTGAACATTAGAGGTTCAAACGACTATTCTGAAATGAAAGGGTCAGAAATTGTAGTTGTGGTGGCAGGTTCTGGAAGGAAACCTGGTATGACAAGAATGGATCTCTTGAAAATCAACGCATCAATTGTAAAAGGAGTTGTTGAAAATATAAGGAAATTCGCAAAGGACTCGATGATAATACCAGTAACAAACCCTCTTGATCCAATAGCGTATCTTACCTACAAAGTGTCTGGATTTGAAAAGAATAGAGTATTTGGTATGGGTAACATGCTAGATTTATCAAGATTTGTTGAATTCATCCATGAATCAACCCGTTATTCTAGACACTCGATTCGTGCAATGGTAATAGGTGAACATGGTGAAAACATGTTGCCAATGCCGAGGTATTCAACAGTATCTGGAATACCACTGATATCCATTCTATCAGAAGAAAAAATCGAAGGAATTGTACAAGATACCAGACAGGTAGCCGCAAAGGTAATTGAACTGAAAGGCGCAACTGTACATGCTCCAGGCAATGCAATCTCTACTATTATTGAAGCTGTGGTAAGAGACACAAAACAAGTGATCCCTGTTGCAACCTATCTAGATGGTGAATACGACCATTCGAATGTGTCAATTGGTGTGCCAGCAGTTATTGGCAAAAATGGTGTGGAAAAAGTAGTGGAACTAGACTTGAATTCCAATGAAAAAGAGTGGTTTAAGAAGGGCATAGATAGCGTAAAGAGCGCTATTTCGAATCTTCAACTCTGATTAAATTTTTAACCTAACCTTAATTACCAATATTGTTGGAACTTACAAAAATTCTGGAATCGCTGGATCTTGGAAAGATAAGCGTTTCTAAGACAAAGAAATTACTTTCTCTTTACTCGGTTGAAAAAATAGAAGATTTTGCAAAGCTTGATGTTGGAAGAAGATTGCGCCGTGGCATCCCCGAAGTAATATTTGCAGAAAGGAAACAACTGAAAGACTTGAAGAAAATCATCCTTGCAGCAACCTCAAGATCAGAATCTGTTTTGGTCTCTAGAATTAGCAAAGATTATTACAACAAGATAATTTCATTTTCACGAGGAAATAGGCTGAAGATTAAGGTTGGCAGGAACACAACATCTATCTTATTTTACAAGAAACTTGGCTCGTCGGGCGGTAAAGTTGGAATACTGACTGCCGGCACTTCTGATATTGGTGTTGCAGAAGAAGCTAGACTGATGTGTGAAGCCATGGGATGTGAATGTATTTGTAGCTACGATGTGGGAATAGCAGGTCTTCATAGAGTTTTTCCAATTATAAAAAAAATGATACATGAGGAAGTGGATGCAATAATAGTAGTTGCCGGCATGGAGGGAGCTCTTGCATCCATAGTCTCATCGCTAGTGGATACACCAGTAATAGGCGTACCTTCTTCTGTTGGATATGGTTATGGAGAAAAAGGAATAGCAGCCTTGGCATCAATGCTACAAAGCTGTACTTTGGGACTCGCTGTAGTAAACATAGACAACGGTATAGGCGCAGGAGCCTTTGCAGCAAATGTGGCAAATCGAATTGTACGAAAGAAAATCAGGCTTTAATAATTCCAATATTAGCTAGCTCAGCACCGATTCCATATCCTATCAGAGCAATTCCAGTGCCAAGACCTGCCATCTCTAATCCCCCACGTAACATGCTTAGATTAGCAAGCTTTGATTTTACTGCGCCGATAACGAATGATGCAGACAGACTGAGCCCCACTGCAATTAGTAGCGGCACATAACCACTTGAAAAGAAGTACGGAATAATTGGTAATATTCCACCTACTAGGAATGCACCAAACATGCGAAAGGCACTCTTTATGGGGCTTCCAACTATTCCCAAATTCAATTTCAATTCCTCAGAAAGCATTGTATCCAACCAAACCTTCTTGTCGGAAGTAATTTTTTCGACGATCTTTTCAAGCTCTATTCCAGAGAAACCTTTTGCTTTGTAAACATCTTCAATTTCTTGCCTTTCAGCTTGGGGAACATTCTCCATCTCCCACTTTTCACGTTCAATTTCTGAGCGCAAAATCTGTCTCTGAGATTTTACTGCCAGATAATTCTGGACAGCCATGGCTTTCGCTCCAGTAAACATTGCTACTATGGCAGCAAGCATGATTATGCTGGAAGACACATCGGCTCCTCCTACTCCTGCCACCAAACCCAATGATGTATTGATTCCATCACCAAAGCCAAATACAAAATCCCTTATCGAGCTACTCTCCTTCAGATGTCGTTCTGTATGTCTTGGTTCAGCAATATCCATTCTGTACAGTATATAATACCAGTTTATATGTCAAAAGCAACAAATTTCAAAATAAGACAAGAAGGTAAACGATTTATATCATAGTAGAAAAGAACTAAGAAAGGATGGCAGGGAAGAGAATAGTTCTAACTGCAGACCGTAGCCTAATGACTAATTACCGTGGTAACTTCCTTTACGGATTCATTGCATGTGGTCCATACGAGCTTGTTCCAGAATGGGTTTTCGATAAGGTCTTCTGCCCTCCAGTAGAAACAGATCAAGTTACAGGAGAGGCAAAGGTTGCACAAGTAGGATTACGTAGAGTAGAATCAGCACTTTTGCAAGGTTACAAAAGAGAGGAGGTTTTCATAGCAAATCCTGACTACCTTGAAAAAAGCATAGGGCCAGATACGAAAGTAGTAGGAATTAATGTAATGGATCCACTAGGCATGGCTCCAGTTACGACTACCATGTCGCCAGAAAAACTTTCGTATGTAGCAATGAAATTCAAAAGAATGTGCGCAAAAATAATTCAGCTGAAGAAAAAGCACAATTTCCGTGTGGTTGTTGGAGGTAACGGCGCATGGGAACTTGCAAAAACTGACAGAATGAAGATTCACGGCCTTGACACGGTTGTCGTAGGCGAAGCTGACGAGCTTGCCTTGGATCTATTTCATGATTTGGAAAAAGGAGATGCACCAGAATTGATGCATTGTTTTGTTAAGAATATTCAGAATATCCCAATAATTCAGGGACCAACAGTCAATTCACTTATTGAAGCCATGCGAGGATGTGGAAGGGGGTGCGACTTTTGTGATGTGAACAAGAGATCAAAGAAGGATCTTCCACTGGAAAGGCTCCAACATGAGGCAAACATAAATCTTAACTATGGCTTTGATTCAATTTGGTTGCATTCAGACGAAATGCTTCTTTATGGTTGTGATAATAGAGAATTTAGGCCAAATTATGATGCAATAATTGGATTGTGGAATGGTCTAAAATCTCTCGGAGCTAGATTTGTTGGAACTACACATATGACATTCTCGGCTGTATGTGCTGACCCTAAACTTTTACACGACATGTCAGAAATTAATGGAATGAGTAACGAGAAATGGCTGGCCACGAATCTGGGTATCGAAACGGTAGCACCAAGAATGGTCAAGAAACATCTTGGAGTTAAGACAAAGCCATTTTCAGTGGACGAATGGGGATGGGTTGTAAGGGAAGGTGCAAAGACATTAAATCAAAATCATTGGTTCCCGGCTGCCACCCTGATAATTGGATGGCCTGATGAAACACCAGATGAAACTCAATACACCATAGATCTGATTGAGGATTTCAAGCGCACTAGCATGCGCGGGCTTGTCGCACCTCTCCTATATCAAGACTTTAATGAAAAGAACTCTATGCACTTTGGTAATCTTAATGAATCCCAGTTTACATTGTTCTGGAAATGCTGGGAGCACAATCTGAGAGTTATTAATGATATTATCCCAATAATTATCAGGAATAAGACATTTGGACCCCCGATGAAACTTGCAATGTATGCTATGATAAAGGCTGGAACATGGGCAATTATGCGCTACTTGCGAGGTCTATGCAAGGAATTGTTTAATGGCAAACTTCCAGAAGACATTATGGAAAAATATGCTAGAAGCAGATCGGTCAACGCCCCTGCCTATACTAGGTAGATTTTCCTAGTTCTTTGATAGCTGCATCAGCAATAGTGTTCTTCTTAGGCGTCAAAACAACAAAATAATTCTTGTCCGGCCGTTCTGCAGTTTCCACAATTTTAAACCTCTTGAGATTCATGTCGAACTCCAATAGCTTTCCATCAAGCTTACCTTTGGTGTAAATCATGAGGTAGGAATTACCTGAAATGGGATTGAGAGGGATAATTGAGAAGATATATCCTTTGTATGAATTTATGGGTAACATGTTTTTCATTGGTGGGGCCATAGTAGACATGTATACAAATATGTCCTCAACAGAATCGAATTCCTCAAATTCAAAATTCATTGCTTGTTCTTTGATATTGCTGTATAATAATCTAAGTAAAGTATTTTACAACAATTGCAAACACTAAAGCATTTCATTTTATTGCTATTATAGAAATCAATTTTCGATGATTATTAAAAAATTCACAGGAGCATTCAAATGATTTTGATTTAACCCAACTTTAGCTTTTTCAAATAAAGAAATTTTGCAATTGACTGGAACGCAGGTATATATTTTGGCAGTAAAAGGAATGTCCCGAATGTCTTGGCATGAATCTTAGCCCAGTCTTTGCAGATACTGCAATTATTGATATGATTGCAATTGCAAGTACTAAAGCTGCTATCGGGCCAAACTCTGGAACTATCATAGTCCCAATTATGTCTATCGTGGTATCGCCTTGGTGGAACGGAATACTGAGAATTCTTACATTTGGATTCTTAGTTTCGGTGAACTGGTTTACAAGTTTTTGATTTACTGTGACTATGTAATTAGCATCCTGAAGATCATTTGGATTTATTTTAATCCCTGCCATTATCTGGTCTTTGGTCAAATTAGCAGGGACTTTAGAGTCCATGAGCTCTCTTGGAAGAGTTAATGTTAAAGATCCATCGGATGGCGCACTAATTGTGATTTCAAGCATAAACTTGTCAGCATAGACATCCATACTCTTCACAGAAGCGCCGTTCTTGATAATGTATGGGATATCATAGGTGACTCCGCCTGATTGTAAATGATATGTGTCATTCGTCACTTTTCCTCCAAAGATGATATCGCCGTTGCCACCGTTATAATAGAAAGTTGCATTAGCCTGAGTATATCTTCCATAGTTAGCAATGATTGTATAGTTTCCCGCATCCTTCCAAAGCGGACCAGTTACCTTGAAAGTAGTTGTAAAACTTCCGTCTGATGCAGGTAATAATTGAGCTATTCCAACTAAATTTCTCAAAGGACTTATGACTTTGATTGCTACAGCCGTTGCGTTTTGTAGTTGTCGTACATGTCCACTAATGACAACTGCATCTCCCTGATTATATGATGGAAGATCTGTTTTAATCACAAAAGGAGGAGTACTGGCAATATTTGTTCCATTTTGATGTAACAATGTGTAAGCCGTAGTCTTGTTTGCGTTTGGATTAGGTGGGCCAGGAGTTTGTGCAAATGCGGGAAACGAAAGAGATCCTGAAATTATCATAATTGCGACTAGTGCCGCGCAAACAACGCTTAATGTTCTCATATTTGCTAGCCAATACTCAAGGATCATGAGTATTTATGTATTGATAAAAGAAAATTTGACTTGTAGTTCTAGTATTTTGGCATAAATCTTAGCCCAGTCTTTGCAGATACTGCAATTATTGATATGATTGCA
>MNJS01000026.1 GCA_001920395.1 Thaumarchaeota archaeon 13_1_20CM_2_39_20 | reverse complement strand
CATCTTGCCATTTTCAAGCTTGATGAAAAGATACCTATTGTCCTTGAAAATCAAGGTGATCTCGTTCTCTTTTTCTGACTTGTCCTCAACCTCAAGTAATTCTTGTCCTCTAACTCCATCATATTTTGCCATATCGCTACTCTAGCTGTTCCATTTATATCCTATTTGGTAATTTCAATCTCGATTTCTTTTGAATGTGCTTTCTGATCAAATGACTCGGCGTAATCATGTTTAAACCATGAAACATAAATTTCAGCTCCGATCTTGTGTTTGCCTACTCCAAGCTCAGACGCATTAAAATGCATCTTTTCATCAAAATCAAGAAGTACTTCCTGAGCTTCGACCTGGTTTTTTGGAATAAACGGCTCAAAATTCTTGGATATCTGTACCCATACCTTCTTTTCTCCCACTTGGGTAAGCTTTGGGTTTCGTGTCCAGAACAATGCCACTTTCTTATAGGCATCAAGCGTCTTTCCAATCTCACGCTTTCTTAACCCCCCAGAATAGAGCTTGATTCCATATCTTAGCTTGAATACGTTATCGTGTTTATTGTAGGCCTTTTCCCAGTTTTTCTCATTGAAGGCTTGGCGCAATGCTCCTGTTATAGAGAACTTTACATTTACAGTGACATTTCCACCTTCTTTGAATTTCTCAGGGGCTTTTTCTAATGAAACTCCACTTATTGTATTAGTCAACTATTCGTAATGATTTATATCCTCAATAAGTATTTTTTTGACTTGACATGGATGTTCAGCTCAAAAAATCTTCTTCAAAGGAAGTTCTGTTGGACATAAGAAAATCAGACATTAGCACGCTGTACATAGTACAACATGAACTACTCAAAGACCCTACAGTAGAGTTTGCAGGAGTAGTATTGAAACATCCACTTACCAAAGAATACGCGATGCGTGTGAACACATCAAAAGGCAACCCAATGAAGGAAATTGAAAAGGCTACAAAAGCGGCCTTGGAATATTCAGATGAATTAAAGAAGGCAATTCATTCCAAGATTAAGGGTGTCTAGATGAAATTTTGTCCCAAGTGTGAAGCACGATTAAAGATAGATAGCTCTGATTCTGAATTTGTGTGCCCCAAATGTGGATACAGTGAAAAAGGAACAAAGGCTACAAAACATGTAAAGACAGAAAGCAGTTCCACCATAAACGTACTAGATGAGAAAGAAAAAAAAGAATCATTGCCTGTAATTAAAATCGAGTGTACAAAATGTGGAAACAACGAAGCTGTTTGGTGGATGCTTCAAACAAGAAGTGCAGATGAACCAACTACACAATTTTATCGCTGCGTCAAATGTAGCTACACCTGGCGAAACTACGCATAAGGTTTAACTTGAACATGATAGACATGTGAATAAGTTTGGTATTTTCTGCTAAAACGGGAGGTCCTGATGAATGGAAAGCGGTAATATCTGCTATATCGACCCTCGTTGAAGAGGCCACCTTTGAGGCTACAGGTGAGGGAATCGCCTTCAGAGGAATGGATCCTTCCCATGTCGCGTTAATTGATATAGCATGGCCAAACTCTGCATTTGAAAAATATGCATGCGATGAGGATGTCAAGTTTGGAGTGAGAATAGACGAGTTCTCCAAACTAATCAAGAGAGCCGATAAGAAGGAAAGCATAGAGATAAGCATTTCAGAAGATAATTTGTTGCTAGTTACAATTGGTAAGAACAAAAAGTACAAGATGCGATTGATAGAAAGCTCCGCAACAGATACTCCACTGCCAAAAATTACTTATAACGCAAAGATTGTAGTAACATCTGCTGAATTTGACAAAATACTTGGAGACATACAAGTAGTCTCAGAATATCTCTCAATTAACTCCAATTCCAACAAAGCAGAATTTTCAGGAAGAGGTGATTCTGGAGAGGCAGTTGTAACGCTTGAAAAAGGAATGCCTGAAATGCCTGAAATTGAAGTCAAAGAAGAAAGCACCGCAACTTACAGTCTGGAATACCTCAATAGCATTGTCAAAGCTGTGGGTACCGTGGCAGGAACAGTTGTATGCGAATATTCAACTAAGATGCCATTACGACTAGAATTTAAGGTGGCAAACGTAGGTAGAATTCATTTCTATCTAGCTCCAAGAGTAGAAAGTTAAAAGCATTTAAGGATAATATAGACAGGTTATACTGATTTGAAGCTAGTTCTAAAGTTCGGTGGAACATCGATTTCCTCACCTTCAAACATACGCCATGTTGCAAATCTGATAAAATCACTTTCAAAAGAACACAAGATTATCCCAGTATTTTCCGCGGTAAGTGGAGTCACAGATGATCTAATTAGAATAACAAATCTAATTCAAAATAGAAACAAGGAAGCAGCTAACTCGCTTGCAAAGAAGATTATCAAGATGCATGTGGATGTATCAAATCAATGCGCCAAAAACCCAAAGGTACGAAAAGATCTGGCAAACAGGATGAAAACTGACATTGAGGAGCTTGAAGAACTATTGCATGGAATGCTCTTACTTGGAGAGGTGACTCCACGCTCTTCTGACTATCTCATATCATTTGGTGAAAGACTATCTATCAATCTAATTGTTTATGCACTAAATGACATAGCAGTCAAGGCAATTCCACTTACAGGAAAAGACATTGGGATAGTCACTGATTCTAACTTTGGTGGAGCAAAGCCCCTTATGGATACCACAAGGTTGCATGTTTCGCATACCATTGAAAATCTCTTACAAAAAAGGATAATGCCCATTATTGGAGGCTTTGCTGGTGCAGACCAACACGGTAACATAACGACATTTGGAAGAGGAGGTTCCGATTATACTGCAACAATAGTTGCTTCAAGCGTAAAGGCTGATGAGGTATGGTTGATGAGTGATGTGGATGGTCTGATGACTACAGACCCAAAGATCGTAAAAAATGCCAAGCTGATCAAAGAGGTATCTTATGTTGAAGCAATGGAAATGGCGCTTTTTGGCGCAAAATACATCCATCCAAGAGCTCTTGAACCGTTGGTCGCAAAAAAAATTCTTCTTCGAATAAGAAATACATTTAACATAAAAAACCCAGGAACGCTTGTAACTGCCACACCACAAGCCGATACCAGAAAAACTGTCAAATGCGTCAGTACGATAAGGCATACTGGATTGATTGATGTCAGAGGAGGAAGCATGGTAGGAGCACCCGGTACTGCCGCTACAATTTTCTCTGTTCTTGCAAAAGCCGGCGTCAACATAATGATGATTTCCCAAAGCCCGTCCGAGTCTAGCATTTCGGTCATTGTAAAAAAGAATGATCTAGACAAGGCTGTAAACACACTTGAGATGAATCTGCTTGGCAAGATAATAAAAAAAGTTGATGTTACAGTAGACGTCTCAATTATTGCACTCATAGGATCTGGTATGAGAGGAATAGTTGGAGTAGCATCCAAAGTTTTTACATCTGTAGCAAAAAAAGGTGTAAATGTCATCATGATCGCACAGGGTTCATCAGAGCTTAACCTTGCATTTGTGGTCAAGGATTCTGATTGTAATGCTGCAGTACAGGCATTACATGATGAGTTTGAGCTTGCTAAAACCTAGATCTTACTAAAAGCATATTTATCCAAATCAGACATTCAGACCTTATGAATAGATTCGTTCTATTTGCAATTATTGCGATCATTGCAGGCGTGATACTTACTGTTCCTTTACTTAGTGACCAACTTGCTAACGCAAGAACAATAAAAAAAATTCAATTTACTCAAACCGTGACATCAACACAAGATCCTGGTCAAGGTCACGGTAATGAACAGATGGCAATAATATTACCACCAAGTAGTGGCTCAATCTATCATGGATCCCTAACATATAGTGCAAGTGAACCAGTACAGGTTATCATTCTCCACAAAATTAACAAAGATGAATCTAAGGGTCAACCGACTTGGACAGTTGATGGGAACACGCTATATGCTCAGACATCCATTGATTCAGGCTCGAACGGTGGCACTCTTGATTTTAGCGGCTCGGCTCTTAGCCTTCATTCTATGGACTCTAGTCAATTTACCGCAACAGCAAGCTTCGATGGATGGATAAGAGAAACAAACCCCGAAGCTATACAAAAAACTCTTCCTACCATTGAAAACTATACCATCAAACTTGTCAACACGACGATTCCTGTAAGGATACCAATGCACAAAGGACTCTTTGATGGTCTATCTGTTTACTATATCATAACTGATTCTAGCAACAATGTAGAAGCTAACCAGATCTCAGACAAACAGAACTGGAAAGTACAGGCCTCTCCAGGTCTGGCTCATCTAGCGCCCGTATCATTAGGAAAGGTGTATGTGTTCACTAACGGAATCGAAGGAAATGGAGCTCGTGGCTTTCAGGATGAGGTATTTTCCAGTGTGCCTTCCGATAGGGACTACTTGCCACTAAGTAAGGAAGTTCAGGTAACCTGGAACATTGGCCGAAGTACCGCAATTCTAAATTCAACGCAACAAATTCTTGACGCTAACATGACAGGTCGGGTTAGACTCACAACTACTGATACTGTCATGAATACTCCACAAATAGTCTGGCCAAGTGGTAAGATGAATATTAGATCAGACAAAGTCTTGTCAGATCAAAATTCATACAGTACTGGACAGGCACTTGATATTAACACCGGTAACATGACCGTAACTTTTGTAGGCCACAGAGGTTGGGGATCAAATGGTCAGACAATCTACTATATTGTTGCTAGTGGCACTCCAGAAGGTCCAGCGGACATGATGGGAATCCAATATACCCCATCTCTTATGACTACAGCTTCGTCTGCAAGAGACCTGTATCATTTTACTAATGGATTCAAAGGTACTGGGCCATTTGGTTATCAAGAAGGAATTACCAGCAGCCAGCCAGGCGACTCTGCATACATTCCTATATGCAAAGTCTCTTTGATAACATGGAATGACCCCCAAAACGCAAAGATTTTAGAAAATATTGCCGACATTGATTCTGAAAAATCAACTGGTAACATCAAAATCGAAGACGCATCAGTTCTCAACAAAAACTATATCATTGATTGTCCGATCGTTGATAATCCCTAATGGCAACCTATCAAAAGGGATAAATTTACTCTAAAAATTTCTTACTGTAGATGACTGGCAAATTGTATATCGTGGGTGTGGGACCTGGTCATCATGATCACATGACTTTTCGTGCAAAAGAGGTAATCGAAGAAAGCGATACAATTGTTGGCTATGAAACTTATGTGAGCCTAGTTGAGGATCTGATTGAAGGAAAAGAAATTCATAGATATGCCATGACGCAGGAAGTTGAGAGAGCACACCAGTGCATCGAGCTTGCAAAGTCTGGCAAGACAGTTTCCCTAGTTTCAAGTGGAGATCCTGGCATCTATGGAATGGCAGGACTCATCTATGAAATGTTGGCAGAAGAAGAATGGGACAGGAAGACTGGGTTAGATGTTGAAATTGTCCCGGGAGTTTCATCGCTTAATTCATGTGCCGCATTAGTGGGCTCACCGCTTATGACTGATTTTGCGGTTGTCAGCATGAGTGATTTGCTTGTTCCATGGGAAATTATAGTAAAAAGAGTAGAGGCAGCAGCTCAGGGCGACTTTGTTATTGTAATATACAATCCTGCAAGTAAGAAGAGAATTCATCAACTACAAGATACTAGAAAGATTTTACTAAAATACAGATCACAAAGCACACCAGTTGCAATTGTAAAAGGAGCGTTTAGAGAATCTCAAGAAATTGTTCTTACAGATTTGGAAAATATGGAAAGTCATCAAGACAAGCTGGGAATGATTACTACTGTCATAATTGGTAACTCTTCTACGTTTCGGTACAAAGACCTGATGATAAATCCGCGCGGTTATACTTCAAAGTACAACATTGTAGAACCGCAAACAAGTTGAAGCTAGAATGAGACCAGTCAAAGTAGGTCTTACCTTACCACAGGGATGGCTGGACGAATTTCCGACAGATAATCCACGTGAACAATTTCTCTTCTCCAAAAGTGTTGCTGTAAAGGCCGAGAATTTAGGATATGATGCAGGTTATGTCTATGATCATTTTGTACCATATCCTGGAGACAATCGAGGTGGACCTTTCTTTGAAGCTTACACTCTACTTTCTGCGATCGCTGGAATTACTTCAGTACTGCGAATCGGTCAAGTAGTTACTTGCAATTCTTATAGACAACCATCTCTTCTAGCAAAGATAACATCTACACTAGATGCGATAAGTAATGGGAGATTGGAGTTTGGCATTGGAGCTGGATGGTTTGAGTATGAGTACAATTCTTACGGCTACAAATTTGATTATCCTGCGGCCAGAATCGAGCAACTTGATGAATCATTGAACATAATTAAAAAAATGTGGCAAAATGCCAAATCAAGCTTCAAGGGAAAACATTACTCTATTAAGAATGCCATATGTAATCCAAAACCAATTCAAAAGCCACATCCGCCTATTATGGTCGGCGGAGGGGGCAGAAAACTTATCGAAGTTGTTGCAAAACATGCTACTCGTTATAATCATCCCTTTGGTACTCCAGAAATATTAGAAGAGAAAATTTCCTTACTAAAAGATAAGTGCAACTTGCTTGGCCGAAATTATGAAGAAATTGAGAATTCGGTTCTGCTAAGAATTCTAGTTGGAAAGGATAAAGATGATGTAAAAGAGACTGTGTCGAAGCTAAAGAAAAAAAATGAATCTGTGGCCGAGTTTATAATGCGTTCAAAGGATAGCATCGCATTGGGGACTCCGGATGAGGTAGTTGATCACCTGCAGAGGTACTTGAGAATCGACATTAACTACTTCATTGTGAACTTTATCGGATTATCAAAATCTTTAGAAATGCTTTCGCTATTTTCTAAAAAAGTTAGACCGTATCTTAGACAGTTCTCATAACTGCTTCTAGAAGATCTTTTGTCAAAACAACCTTCTCTCTTATTGGCTTGATTATATCAATTACATACTTGGCAGCTGTTGTCTTCAGATCGGAAGGATGCAATTTCTTTTGTGCAAAATCCTTCGCAAGTTCTTGATAGCTTATATAAGTAACACTCCCCCCAAATTTAGCTGATCTTTCAACGGTAACTTCGCTAAATTCGTGAAACACAATATATCTTGCAATCTCAAGCAGTGGATTTCTTTCTACGACACCTTCAGGGCACCAGGCCTTCTTGAATTTAGAATTGATTTCCTCGTCAGAATCATGAATAAATATTCCTGATGCAGATTTTGATTTACTCATTTTACTTGAAACAAATTCAGAATCAGCAGGTTCTGGCTCACCCAAACCAGCCAGTATGTGATGATGGACTGCTACAGGAACTTTCCATTTCATCTTTGGAAAAATTTCCCTTACAAGCATGTGGATCTTTCGCTGGTCCATACCCGCGTGGACTATATCGAGATCCATCGTGTGGATGTCAACAGCCTGCATCGGAGGATAGAAGAGCTGGCCAAGATCAATCTTGTCTTTCTCGGCACTTCTTCCCATAATTGTAAGTGAGCGCATCGTACGGTCAAGCGACATATTTTTTGCAAATTTGACTAGGTCCATCCAGTAGCCCTTTCTTGATTCGTAGAGTTGAGAACCTTCCAGAATCTCTGCGCCCGGGCAAAAAAGTTTGAAGGCATCTGCATAATACTTTGATACTATCTGTATCTTTTCCCAGTCTCCACCAAGCTTGTTGTTTATGTAAGTGTGCCAGTCTGCTAGGAATACGATACACTTTACTCCAGCTTTGACAAAGTCATTTATTTTAAATCCTGTTAATATGAGGCTTCCAAGGTGCAAAAAGCCGGAGATCTCCAAACCGATGTAGTGCTTGGGATGTGGATTTGTATTGAAGAGATTAACCAACTCTTCTCTTGTAACTACTTCCTCTGTTGGATCCCTAGTTACAAGATCTATCTTTTCTGTAACATCCATTTCAGTCAGATACTACCATGTAATGCTATAAATTTACGCATCTAATTCCTGAACTGACTTTCTAGGCTTTGTGCTCAGGTATAATGCGTGTGCACTAATAAGGAAAGCAGCCAGAAAAATCTTTGTTGCAAAGATAAGATTCCATGGCCTGTTCGGATCGGGATAGGCTACCGTTAGCGAGTCAATATCAGGAACCTTTCCATTGACTATACCAGCTGTAATCTGTGATCCAAGGAGTATAAAGTTGTAGATTGTCTCATACAAGCAAATTATAGTAAATCCTACAAGCATAAGTTGTACTAGAGTAAGCTTCCAGGCAGATATTTTGACAGCCTTTTTCCAACCAATTCGTGAAACGCAGTACCATCCAATTAATGATGAGAAAAATAACCATGTAATTAACTTGGCAAAATGTGATGTTGGAAATTCTGTCTTTACCAGCACTTCGCCCATAACATACGTGCCTTTTGTAGACCATTCTTGATTCATTGAATAAATTCCAAAGAACGCGACCGATGCCATGATGAATGCGCATGCGTAGAAAACGTACAGAAAGATCCTGTATCCCGGCTCGCTTTCCTGTAGGTGTACTTTCATTTGATCTCGGTTCATATCTCCAAGATATAAAAATTGGTTTTATCATATCCCAGAAGTTTAATTATAGTGGGAAATTCGATACTGTATAATTGAAAATTCCGATAAACGTTCCAATAATTGAAAAAGAGGAGATAAATGAGGTACGTTCTGTCTTATCGGAAAAATCTCTAACTTCTGCAGCAAATGTTGGTGGCGAACGTGTCCAGGAATTTGAGAGGCTCCTAGCATCTTATGTCAAATCAAAATATGCAGTAGCAGTGAACTCTGGTACGGCTGCCTTGCAGGCTGCACTCTATGCACTTGATATCAAAACTGGGGACGAAGTTTTGTTACCGTCATTTACTTTTGTAGCTACAGCAAACTCTATACTTTCTGTAGGAGCAAAGCCAGTATTTGTTGATATACTTCCAGAAAATTATACTATGGATCCAGATGATCTTGAGAAGAAGATCACGAGAAGATCAAAGGCAATAATGCCTGTACATCTTTACGGAAACTTTGCCTACATGCGAGAAATCTCTAAGATGGCAAGGAAACATAATCTTGATGTCATAGAGGACGCTGCCCAATCACTTGGAACCACTTACAGAGGAAAACAATCAGGAACATTCTCAAGAATGGGCTGCTTTAGCATGTATGCTGCAAAGGTAGTGACATCCGGTGAAGGCGGTGCTATTGTCACAAATGATAGGAATATTTTCGAAAAGTTGCGTAAGATCCGAAATCATGGCATGCTACATCCATACGATACAAGAATACTGGGACTGAATCTAAGACTTCCAGAAATTTCTGCCGCCATTGCCAAAATACAGATGAAAAAGCTGCCAAAATTTCTTGAGAAAAGAAAGAAAAATGCCAAGATTCTCTCCGAACTTTTATCTGATCTTGATATCATCTTGCCCAGCGAAAGACAAAACGTACAAGTAAACTGGTATCTTTATACCATAGGTACCAAAAATCGTAATGATATCATGAAGCAACTAAACTCAAAGGGAATAGGAGCGTATCCGTACTATTCTATTCCTGTACATAGGACTCCACTTTATCGCAGCAAAACAAGACTACCTATCACTGATTGGGCAGCCTCTTCCGTTTTGAGCTTACCAGTCCATCCTCTTGTAGACGAGAACAACCTACATTATATTTCAAAGACATTACATCAATTAGTGCAAAAATGAATCTAATCGAAGAAATTGCTGGTGAATTATGTAAAATCCTCCTCCCCATAGAAGAGAGGATTTTCTTTGGAAATTCAAAATCTAATATTGTACTGTGTACTCTCTCGAGCATAAGTCTTCTCAGAGAAATTGCAAATTCTTCAGTAATGGATAAAATTGCCGTAGCTGGAAGACTACTATCAGAAAACAAAGGAATAGACTCGCTTGTAAGATACGTAATTTCAAATACTAAGATTAACACAATCATATTGTGTGGTGAGGATGCTACAGGTCATAGACCAGGACATTCTTTGCTTTGTTTGTACAAAAATGGCATTGGTGAAAATGGAAAAATTGTTGGCTCACAAAGTCCAGAACCAATTGTGTCTCTTACAAAGCAAGAAGTGTCAAGGTTTCAAAAGCAGGTGAAAATTATTGATAAAATCGGAGATACTAGGATTTCGAATCTAAAATCTACAATTGAAATGAAAAATTAGTATCCATCTATTTGCCGCTGCTTATTGATCTGGTGCTTTTTCTGATATTCCTTCAAGATATCTCCCGGTGTCATGTTCAACTCTATGGATGCCTGAACTACAAAATGCCATATATCAATAAGTTCTTCGCGAGCAGCAGCTTCATCCAAGGGAATTGGCTTTTTCCACCACTTCCAGCTCGTGGTCATTTGAAGTTCTACAGCCTCATGAATAATGGCTGTACATAAAGCAGAGATTTTCCCTTGAGTATCCTTTGGATAGCGATCTAAATTCATCATTCTTTCTAGATTTTTTTGCAGGCTGAAGATCGTTTCTAGCTTATCATCCATGGGCTTTTTTTTAATTTGATATCTATAACCTTTGTTAGAAATGAACCATTTTCCTATAGCGACTGAATCTCTTCCTAATGTTAGATTTTTTAAGCCTAGTTATTCCGTACACACCATATTTTTCCACGGCAAATGAGCCCATTATGTTTCCATAGACTGAGGCTTCCTTGATAATAGATAACTTTGTGCTATTCTTGCTTGAAAGATATCCAATCATTCCACCGGCAAAAGAGTCTCCCGCTCCCGTGGGATCAACAATATTTTCCATCGAAAATGCCGGTGAGGGGAAGACTATATCATCGTAAAATAGCAGAGAACCATGCTCGGCTTTCTTTATGATGACATACTTTGCACCCCACTCCATGATTTTTCTAGCAGCTTTGATGAGGTTGTGGGTCTTTGTAAGAAGTTTAGCTTCTTCATCGTTTATCACAACACAATCAACTGCACCAACCATTTTGATAACATCATTTCTCTTTGTTGAGATCCAGAACTCTATTGTGTCACACATTGAAAATTTGACCCTATCAAATTCCTTTAAGATCCTCGTATTCTGGGCTGGATCATTATTTGCCAGATAAACAAATTGCGACTTTTGATATTCTTGTGGAACAATGGGTTTGAAATTCTTCAGTACGTTGAGTTCTGTCCTGTTTGTAGTTCTATAGGTTAGTGTTAGGTCATAGCTTCCGTCATATCTGAAGGTCCGTCCGTTCGCATAGACAACTCCCTTAGTATCTGCAAATCTATTCAGCAGGCTTTGATATCGTTTAGGAAAATCATTACCTACAACAGCAATAAGTCCTGGTCTCTCAAAGAAACTTGCTGAGATTGCGGCGTATGTTGCGGCTCCTCCAAGTGCATTCTTTACAACTCTTGTTGGCGTTCTTATGGTGTCTAGGGCAACAGATCCAAAGACTGTCAGCATACTTTGCTGAATCTAGGTTCCGTGTATAAATCCTCTAGCTTCTTCTTGTGTAGGATAATACGTGAATGGAATATTCACTGAAATAAACAAGAGATCATATTTGCTTGTTCCGGTGAGCTTAACATTGGGAATATTATCACTAGCATCGTATTTGTGAAGTACTGTGTTATCAGCTACAAACGGAGTCTGAGAAACAGTCTTTCCCATGGCTGGAATCTCCGAAGGCTGCAATACTCCAGTTCCAAGGTTCTCGCCGTCAACTGATATGACAAAGTCAGTCTTTCCTATGTTCAGAACTAGTAAAGAGGGATTCTTGAACTCTAGTTGCATGTCGTATAGTGTCCCATCCTTGTTTTTCTCAACCACCTTGCTTTCAAGGATTGAAACATGAAGATGAGTTGCAGACACGTACTGAATATAAGCAAATGCGCCTATTGCAACGATGATAATTGACACTAGAGCAACCTTCGAACCTCTTTTCATGACTATGAGTTGAAAAATTCCTTTTTAGCGAGATTAGGAAAAAAATCCAGATAATTTGTGTAAACTTTTTGATCTCTTTTCTAAGCTACTTAGAGCTAGCAGAATAAATCAAAATAGAAAGATTGAAAGTTGCAAAATGGCCAAAATCAAAATAAAATACGGTGAAAATGAAATTGAGATAGAATCCAAGGACTTTTACGTTGATAATCAAAGTGTAAACGAGGTAATATGCAACCTTGCTAGCTTTGTGAAAGATTATGGTTCAAATTCAAATAGCAATATCCAATATCAATACTCGTATGATGCTCCCTATGCTTCGCATGGCATAGGAGCACTAAACATGTTAGAGGAAGCAGAGATTCACGAGCCTGAATTCGTAGAACCTGAGTTTATAAACAAGAACCAGATCCGAAACAAGATAAATATCCTAATTCAAGACTCTTTCTTTGACCAGCCACGAACAGTCTCTGAGGTGGTATCTCAACTGCGTGAATATGGGTGGGCTACAGTACCCCTAGATGTATCCAAAGTCTTGACAAATATGGCATTCAATACCGAACTGCAAAAGGACTTGAGGGAAAAACGCAGCTACTATTCTGCTGTCAGGCTGCTAGAAGTTAACTAGATTCGTAACCACAGTTCTCACAGGAATTAAACATATCACCCTCCAGATGGTCAAAGTGTGTATTACATTTGCGGCAGGTGTGATGCATATCATAATATCCATCGCTTTCAATCTCTCCTACGCGGTTTGACGTCAAATCTGTGCTACCACACTTTATGCAGTGACAGCCACATTGCATGTCGGCTCGTTGAATTCTTACTATTAATAATCTAGTGGAAACTAAACCTGTTGGTAAACCGTAATAGTACAACAGCTGAAATGGCTATAGCCAATGGCATAATGAGTGGGAACTCTGGTACTACCGTTGTTCCTGTAATCTGTACAGTGCCACTTGAAGCAGGTCTTATTCCTATCCAGACGTGTGTTCCATTGTTGTGATATTGTGTGTGAAGTGTCTTGTTTCCATTTATTGTGATATCATATGGGCCCCACAAAAGCTCTTGTGGCATTATTATGGTAACGAATGAGTTGGGCTTGGTAACATCAAAGGCGTAAGTCTTTTGGGATTGATCAAAAACATAATTTCCTAATCCTGATGCAGTTCTTATTCCCACACCAAAGCCTTTGTCCTGCCACTGAACATTTTGAATACTGACAGATTCATTGATGACATAATGTATGGGAAATCCATTACCGTGAATTCTGCTACCCTTTTCACCAAGATACGCTGGCTCGTCGTATACCCAGATCACGTCCACTCCTTTTGGAAAGTAAAAGTCAGTAAATGTAATGTCGGATGGTCCATGGTAGTTCCATTCCCACACGCCATCTTTGTTTGATACGATATTTGGCAAATCATATTTGATGTATGTTACATTTCTATCTGTTGGCATTATCAAGACACTCATGGGAGATCCTGAAAGTGTAGAATATTGAACCGAATTACCATCTTGGTCTACGACAGAAAAATTGGTCAAGCTACCGTTGAACATTTCAACCTGGACAGGTTTAGTCTTGTCTCCCTTAACTTCGTGTACTACAGAGGCGGTGCCATTTTCATATATTCTAATTTTAAGATCTTCAAGTGCATGTTGACCCACTGCTAGTTGTTGACCAAAGACTTGAGTCGTAGAAAATATTAATCCAGAAATTATTAGAATGCAAAGAATTCTTTTCATTTTGGTTCCTTATTCCGATATACTCACGCGAAGAATCTTTGCTTCTTGGAGAGGACAGTCATTTTTGTCTCTTGGTAGATTTACGATCTTGTCAGCTACAGTCATTCCCTCTAGGACCCGTCCAAAGACAGTGTACTGCCTGTCAAGGAACGTGCTATCGGTTGTTACAATAAAGAACTGAGAGCCCGCGCTATTGGGGTCCGTTGCCCTTGCCATTGAGACAATTCCTCTCAAATGAGACCTTGAACTAAATTCAGCCTTTATGTTATGCCCAGGTCCCCCAGTACCCCATTTGCTCTTGTCGGGCTTCTTCGTATTGGGGTCACCACCCTGAATCATAAAACCAGGAATTACTCGGTGAAAAAGTACGCCATCATAGAAACTGCTCTTTGCAAGTTTAACAAAATTTCGTACTGTCTCAGGTGCAGTCTCAGGCATTAACTCTAGGATTATGTTACCAAAATTTGTTTCAATGGCTGCCTTTGACACCTTTTGTCAACTACTATATTTATCATAAGAATCTTTCTGCAATCTTCTACTTTTTCAGTAGGTTAGACGAAGATACTAATTCTGTAGCATTCAAAGAGATTAGTTAAATAAAAACATTTTAGATCATCCATATTCGCTTGATAAAAATTCTAGAAAAGTTCACAAATTATGATACAAACATAAGATTTCAACATGTGGTAAAAACAAAAAACTGGCATTTTCACAGATATAGCATTAGTATCAAAAATATAGTAACAGTCTTATATAGAAGATCTGAAAAATAAAAAACGTGAATCGTACTACTCAAAGCACCAATATCAAACACGCTATCAACGACTTGCTCGACAAAGGTATTACGGATAAACAAGATATCTACACTAAAGTTGTAGAAGAACTTGGTGTTCCGAGACCAACAGTAAGAAGAGTAGCAAGGGATCTTCGAAATGAGCTTCTACAAAAGATTAAGATTTTGCAGTCTGAAGTTCCAGAATTAGAGGGTACTCTAAGGAAGACTGCCGAAAGCAGCGACTAGCAAAATCCATTTATTTTTATAAAGTCAATTTCTTGATTTGATAATTTCCATTACTGTTATATTCTACTACTTTTGAGGTAGTTTTATGGGACATACACCTACGATCGTAGTGGCTTGTCTCGCTTCAGCTTTGAGTGGTTTGTACTTTGTACTTCCTGACGCACTGCATTTTACCATGATGGTCTTCATATCGGCTGCATGGTTTCTAGTTGCAATATGCTGGTTGGCTCAAAAGAGTGCTGACTATATGCATAGGGCTGAAGGCCACGGCTACGGGCACGAAGAAAAAAAAAGCTAGCGAGTAATGTCGGTCATCAACAGCACACCTTGCAAATAAGTTCAAGTGAAATTAAACAAGCAAAGGCTCAGCTTAATGCCGAACTAGACGACTTGATAAGCTCACTCAAAAACAAAGATACAGAAATTGAAAACCTAAAGACTGAGATTGCAAGCCTTCAGACACTCGTTGAGATAGAAAGACTAAAGACTGAACTGGCTAATCTAAAGGCATTAGCTGCAAAGCAAAGCTCCAAAAATAAAAAGAAATAGCTACTTGCAGTGTGGGCAGCTGTGCTTACCGTGGTTTTGCTTACATGCAGGACAGCTAATTGCTCCACCATAATGGCAATCACATTTACATCCATCGTTTAGCTCTTCATCTAGAATCAATTGACCTGAATTACTTATACGTCATCTTAATATTTAACGATGTAAAATTACTGGCGTGAAGTATCTAGCGGGTACAACGTTTGCATTATTCATGCTTATACTTCCAAGTCTTACCTTGCCCGCATCAGAAGGAGCACAAGATCAAAATTTAGTGCCTGAGGAAAATGTTGTTTTAGAGAAGAACATCGTTTACATGCATATTGCTGCAGATAACAAACTTCCATTTGCTTGTGTTTGGGGGACAGTACAAAATGCCGCACCAGGCTATCCTGTAGTAATTCAGATCTACAAAGATGGAAAACCAGTGTATTTTGCACAAACTGCCGTGAAAAATGATGGCTCCTATGAGCACTACTTTAGAGTAAGAAACGTTGATGGTGACAAAGTAATCAATATCTTCCAAGGCGATTATACAGTAGAAATCTTCAAAGCTGTTATAAAAAACCCATCAACTGGAATAACTCAAACCTAAAGTTAATCTAAAAGAGAACGGGCTCGGAGGGCTTCGATCCCTCGACCTGTAACTTAGGAGGCTACCGCGCTATCCATGTTTCGCGTCGTTTTGACTCTGCGCCACGAGCCCAGAAAAAATCAGACTTGGTAAGCATTTAAGCGTAATCAAGATTCGAAATTATCATTTCACGAATTTGCTTCCAACTAGGATCGTTAGCATTATTCCACTTTTCGTAGAAAACTACGTCCTTAAGACCAAGTCGAGGCAACCATCCTGCACTTTCAAGATCAGGTTTTTCTGCAAACTTTGATACGTGCCCAAGACACAAATATGCAACAGGGACAACATGTTCAGGAATATCTAGAATTCTTTTGAGATCATCGTTTGACAGGATGCTTACCCAACCCACTCCAATACCTTCTGCCCTTGCAGCAAGCCAAAGATTCTGTATAGCGCAGCAAACACTGTAGATCCCAGTCTCCGGTATACTTGTTCTTCCAATGACAAATGGTCCAAACTTTGACGGATCATATGTTATACAGATGTTTACTGCAGAATCTTGGATTCCCTCTAATCTTAGGGAAAGATATTTTGATCTCTTGGGATCATCAACTAGAGTGGAAGAGTGAATTCTTTCTTTTTCAAATGAAGCCTTTACTCTTGTTCTTGTCTCTACGTTTTTAATAAGAATAAAGTTCCAAGGCTGTGAAAAACCGACAGAGGGCGCATGGTGTGCCGCATTAAGTATTTTTGATAAGACCATTTCATCTATTGGTTTAGAAATAAAATGAGACCTGACATCTCGCCTTGAAAAGACTGCTTTGTAAAAGCCATTCTTTTCCTCCGACGAAAAATCACTAATCATACGATAGTCATTTAATGCATTGCATATTATTCTTGTTTTCTTAAACGTTAATAACGTCTACAACAAGGTCGTATTCTATCGGGCCGATCGTCTAGTTGGTTAGGATACCGCCCTGACACGGCGGTGGTCGAGAGTTCAAATCTCTCTCGGCCCATTTCTTTTTATTTAATACAGACGATAACAAATCATGATAAAATTTACGATAAGAGAAGTTGAATTTCTTCAAGCAAATGAAGGATGCAGAGTTGCAACATGCGCCAAGAATGTGCCGCATATAGCTCCTGTGACGCATCACTTTGAAAAAGGATACTTTTACTTTGCAACTGATTATGATACGAAAAAGTACATGAATCTCAAAAAGAACAACAAGATCGCAATCTCAGTTGACATTTATTCCCCAGTAAAGCACAAAGCCGTGATAGCACAAGGTTCGACTAGCTTTGTCGAAAAAGGTCCAGAGTTCAAACGCCTATACGACATTTTCTACAAGAAATTTGCTTGGGTAAGAGAAACCCCATGGAAAGAAGGAGAAGCGCCCTTTGTAAAAATTACGCCAAAGACCAAAACTAGCTGGGGTCTTGGCTAACCAAACATTAGATCAAAGTCCTTGGTAACTGCAGTCAAAAATGATTCTATTGTAATTTGTCCTTTTGCTTCATATTTTACTGGCTGATAACTTGTTATGGCTGAATATTCATTTGAAACCTTATCGGTATTTACAAGTTCAAACGTGTTAGGTAAAGTTAAATTGTTATTGGCAAAGAGAGGTGGTCTGCCAGCCTCTGGGATGTCTTCTGTTGTAAAATGACCCTCTCCAAGGTCTTTTCCATTTGCATATAACTCATAATTAATGTTTGAGATCGTTAATACAAGGGATGTAGGGTTTTGAATTGTGAATCTTACATCCAGACGTGCACGTTTGTCGAGATTATTCTGATCGAGAACTTTGATATTCTCAATCTGAATCGTTACTTTGTTAAGATCAACCTGAAAGGAATTTGCGTAGAGGATGAAAAAGATCATCATCGCACCAAGACCTGCAAAACATCCTATAATAACGAGCTTTCCCGTGCTCACCAAATCTAGGAGCTACGGGTTTTACTGAACTAAAAAACCTTCTCAGATATGATCTGCTCAAGTTTTGTGATACAGCAGGTATCCGTTTGTGTACGATATAGTTATTATGAGGCGAGAATTGCCAAAAAGTATGTCATCAGACAGACAAATGTATCCTGCAACATGTGCAGATTGCAAGAAAGAAACACAGGTACCTTTCCAACCAAAAGAAGGAAGACCAGTATATTGTCGTGAATGTTTACCAAAACATCGTGGCGAACGAAGATTTTAAGCTGAAATACGCTTAAACTAATTTTTTATCTTCTATGTCAACAGTAACCTCAGTTTTCAGATCAGAATAGATATTATTTGTTGACTTTGGTATAAATGCATGTCAATTTTTGATGCACTTATCATGTGGGCTCATCTTGTCGCAGCTTCCATCTGGGTTGGGGGTTCAATATTTATCGGCATAGTTCTTGCTCCACTTCTCAAGACAATTTCAGATTCCGCTGAGGGAAGACTTTCTATAATGATTCGTGTCGGAAGGAAATTTAACAGAATTGCTCTTCCATCGCTGATAATACTTATCGCAAGTGGAATCTACAACTCTACTAACCTGATTGCAAAACCATCATTACTACTATCAACTAATTATGGGTTGGTTCTCTTAACAAAGATAATACTTGTAATCGTCTTGATCATTACTTTTGTGGTACATGTAAGGCTGATTAGATATGATACAGAAAAAAGGATAGAATCAAAAGAACTCTCACCAGAACTTTTACAAAAACTCCGCTCAAAAATAATCACATTAGGGAGGATTACTGTCATGGTTTCAGTAGCTATACTTCTTATGGCTGCGTTACTTCACTCAGGAGTCTGATGCACCGACTATTCTTACCTCAAAGCCATCATCAAGCTTACCTATACCATACTTGCAATTTGTTATCTTTGAGGCAACAAAGAGGTTAGTTTCCAGATGCTTTGTAATCTGTTTTATTCTATATACTGACGTTTCATTAATGATTGAAAGTGGGACCACTAGCATATCTGAAAGATAGATGTCTATTCCTATATCTGACTGGATGAATTTTTTTGCAACAAATTCGCCAATTCCTGTCATCTTTCCTTGGTAGATTATGTCTGAGCCCGTAACGGAACTTGTATCATGTGAAAATACTAGCAAGGAAAATCCTTTGTCAAGCGCACTTTCTTCCTGTACCGAGTACTGACACGAAAATCCACCTTGTTCAAGAATTGCCTTTGCATTGTTTACTTCGTTTTCTACTATTTCCCTTGGTATCTTTGAATAAGAACAGAAAAGTCTTGTGGATTTGGTTTCCCGTTCAAGGAGTGAGATGGGATTTAGCTTTTTGCATGGTGTTATGTAGGTCTCTACACAGCCACCACCTTTTGGATAATATCCGCGTTTTTTAATTTCAGTTCGAAAATTTATTCCAATCCTAGAAAATGCTTCACCTAGAACAAATTTTGTGTAATCAGACGTAGGACTCCACGGAACATCTGTCCCCCCAGTAATCAATAATTTCAAACTTGTTTTCATCAGCGAGACCGAAGGAATCAATACTTGCAAGATTAATGGAATACTACCTGCTGTGCCAACGTCTTCGCTTAGCTCCATATTGATACCCTCAGACGGAAAGAATCTAAGAGAGGTCGAGTTTACATGAAGTCCTTCTACTTTGGCTTGACAGAGCTTTGACAGAATTTTTATGCCAAGCATATGCTGAGGTCTCAATCCTGGGATCTTTCTATTTTTGCGAATGTTTTCTATTTCAACAGGCTTTCCGGTAACGGCAGAGAGTGTAACAGCACTTCGGATGATTTGTCCTCCTCCTTCTCCAAAAGCGCCGTCTATTTTTATTGGTTCCACGTCGAGTTTGTTTATTTCTGGAATTTAATTAATGATGGTTTTTTAAAGAAGTGCAGCGAAGTCTGGGGAGTGAATGGTCTTCTAATTGGCAGGTTTCAACCGTTTCATAAAGGACATTTAGCAGCTGTCAATTTCTGCCTACTAAAGGTCGAAAATCTCTGGATAGCGATAGGTAGCTCTAACAAAAGCCATGAGAAGAGAAACCCTTTCACCGCAGATGAAAGAAAGGAAATGATTCTTTCCTCGATTGATTCTGATAAACTAAAAAAGGTTCAGATATTCTACATACCAGACATAAATGGTCACAACAAATGGACGCACCATATAGATTCTATCGTACCAAAATATGATGTCGTATTCTCAAATGATGATTTTACCATGATTCTATTCAAAAAAAGAGGAATCAATGTAATAGAAGTTCCTCTGTTGCAACGAGATAAGATCTCAGGAACCAACATTCGTGAAATGATTGTTTCAGAGAAAGATTGGTGGGACCTTGTTCCAGAGGGAACAAAAAAGGTGCTACTAAAGATTGATGCAAAACAGCGGCTCTCCAAGATTCTGTAATTATTTCGACTAATGGTATTCCGAGTCGGTCGAGCCCTTTTCCCTTGTACCCCATGTAAGACATTTGTTAGGATTACAAACGTTATTTTATTAAAATTACCTATAAGCTTATGAAGATCGTTATTAAAATAACTCAAGGGTGTATGGAACAGTGTGGAATGTAGAGTATGATCATATAAATGGATATGAAGAGTTTCATCTATTCCGCTCCCTTGAAGGGTTTGAGGAATCAGAGAATGAGTCAAAGCAAAAATAAGATTCTGGTTATTGGCCTTGGTGAGATAGGGTACAATAACGCAAGGTACATGACAGAATTCGGACTAGATGTTGATGGATATGATATCAATGCCATTGCAACGACAAAAGCTTTTAATGATAAAGTGATAAAAAATATCGCCGATAATTTTTCTGACTATGATTATTATGTCATATGTGTATCAACCCATAATCCCAGAGACCAATCTATTCCATCGCTTAATGCATTAAACCAAGTCATCGATAAGTTAAAGCATGAAGCGAAAATTGGTGCATTAGTTGGTGTGGATTCAACCATACCCACAGGAACAACAGAAATGATCACAGAGATATTACATCATAGGGTTCATGTTGTGCATGTGCCTCATCGTTATTACAATAAGGAAAAAGATATTCATGGTGTAAATCAATTGCGAGTGATCGGTGGATGTAAGATTTGTTGCATCAATCTTGGAAAATATTTTTATGAAGAAATTTTACGGATTCCGCTTCATACAGTAAGTTCTTCACAAATTGCTGAATTGTGCAAAGTAACAGAAAGTGCGTATAGATACATACAGATTGCATTTGCCGAAGAACTCAAGATTGTATGTGATAAAGCAGGCTTGGATTTTAATGAATTGCGTAATGCTATTAATACAAAATGGAATGTCCAGATTCTTGAGGCAAGAGATGGTATAAATCAACATTGTATCCCAAAGGATGGTATCATGTTCAAGGAATTTTGTTTAAAATATACAAAACCACAAATTATTACTGCTGCTCAATTTATAGACCAGATGTACCGCAGGCATATTTCGCCAGAGATCGAAAGGAGAGTGTAAACAGCATTCATGCAATGAAGATAGTCGCTGTAATTGCGACTGGACTAATAGTTATAACTGGCTTTAGTATTGTCCTTGTACCAATATTTTTTGTCGATAAAAATGGTTTACCCCTTTTTTGAAGCCAAAAATCTGCTTATTTGCTATCACGCGATTGCTAAAAAACAACCTAAAATTAATAAGAATAATATTATCTCTTGAACTTATTAATACTAATTTATTAATTTCATTATTGGAAACACAGTAAATTCATAGGAATGAAAAAAATAAAATCAAAGAAAAAAAAACCAGTGGCAATGGTATTTGGTGCTCATCCAGATGATATAGAAATTGGAATGGGTGGAACAGTAGCTAAACTTGTAAAAATGGGATATGAAATGAATCTTGTTATAGCTAATACTGATTCTTCGGGAACCATGGTATCGGAAAGAGAGTTAGAGGCAACAAGAGGGGCAAAAATACTAGGATGCAGTACTCCGGAATTTCTTAATCTCCAGCCAGGAGAATTCATGTTTAATAGAACACTCGTAAGTCGATTGGACAAACTTATTGGAACACATGAACCCGATGTGATTTTTACTCAATGGATTGGAGATTCCCATCAGGATCATCAAATTTTGACCAGATGTGTATTAGCAGCTTCACGTAGGATAAATAATGTTTTAATGTATGAAACCACAATCCCAAGTTTGATTACTGATATAACTTTTGAACCTAGACTTTATGTTGATATAAGTTCTACAATCGATATGAAGAAAAAGGCCCTGCAATGCCATCAAACTCAGATTAAACGGTATGGCAATCTTTGGGTTAGGGCTGTAATTAGTAGAAGTGCATTCAGGGGTTTCCAAATACGTGCAGCATATGCAGAGGTTTTCGATGTAACAAAACTCCTTCATTGGTAAAAAATTTACATTTCTACATCAAATTTAATTTTTTTCAACCTGATCCTTGCTTCAGTAAAATTATGTTACAACAAAATATAGATGTTGATATAAAAAGACAACCAATCTAAAATCCTAAGATTATCTAAAACCGCTATGTTATAGTTGATGTTTAAATTTAGATACCTATGTTTTAAGTGACAAAGTGGGTATGTTCCCTTTTTCAAAATATTCTTGTTTGGCACCGACTTCATCAATATTATATTTTTTTTGCTCAATAACACCTCTGGCAGCCATGATGCCCATCTCTAATGAGTGATCCTGATTCGTGTAAACAAACCTGCCAGGCCTTCCTATATATTCAAGATTTTCAAACCCATCCAAGAACTCTTTAATTTTGTCAAGGTTCTTCTCGTAGCCTATGTCATATACAGGATACACATATCTCAATTTCCAAGTGAATGAATCGATTACGTCGCCTCTTGTTAGTAATCCAAGTTTTTCCATATGTTCTAAGGTAATATCCAAAAGTTTTTCCTTTGTGGCATTGAAGATATCGTCATCTTGCCAACAAAAAAATTCTACCAGTAATGAGGTCTTTTTAGGAGGAGACATCTTCTTACTAAAATTCTTGGGCTCATATATCCTACCAAATGGGATATGTTTTTCTGGGAAATACGTCCAGTTATCTCGGGTAACATACTCTTTGTTTATGGTCAAGAAGAGATAAACCTGTGAACGCCATTTCAGATTTGATGCTGCGCGAAGAACAGTTTGTGGTGCCTGTGGATTAAATAAAGTAACTAGTTCTGTTATAGGTATTGACGATATGATATAATCTGGGTTTACTATGTTTTCTTTATCGGTTACGCTGATGCAAATGTTTGTTATACGTTTTCCGTCATGTCCTATTGAAATTGGGCGTGTATTGTAAAAAATGCTATTCCCTTTGGACTCTATTCGTTCCTTTATTTTTTCATATATGAGACCAGCTCCCAGTTCAGGATAAAAAAACTCGTCTACCAATGTCTTGGAATCCGATGTTTTGAGTATCACGTTTTTCACTAGGGTAAAAAGCGAAAGACCCTGTATCCTCTTTTTACCCCAGTTAGGTGAGAGTTTTGATGGTAGTAGACCCCAGACTTTTTCCGTATAGTTCAGAACATTGAAATCTGCTAATGTACGCCCAAAGTTAAGTAGTGCATAATCCTCAAATGTATCCACCGGTTTTCTTAACACATTATAATTTATCTTACTTTGAAAGTAATCTAGGACAATTTTAAGCAATTTTCGATGAGGAATTTTATTTAGTAATTCCCTAACATCCACAGGATATTCAAAGAACTTTCTATCTATGTAAAAGTGGGTTTCCCGTTTTACTTTTATCCATTGTTCTCCGAGAAGATCCTCGACGAAGTCGTAAAGGTATCGGTTTTTGCTAAAAAACCTATGTGGGCCGATATCAGTTTTGAAATCGCCGAATTGCAATGTTTTTGCAAGCCCGCCAACACTATTAGTTTTCTCTATGATTTCAAATTTTACGCCATTTTTTGTCAACTCCATGGCAGCAGCCATCCCTGCCGGACCAGCACCCAATATTAAAACATCTCCAAGGTTTTGTGTCACTTTTTACTGAACCTTGCTTGTCGAAAATATGGAGGAGGCGGCATCTTTTTATGTGTATCAAAAAGCGATAAGTATTTTTTTAGTCCCTTTTCAAGGGAGATTTTGGCTTCCCAGTTGAGCTCTTTTCTTGTCAAGGAAGGATCTCCGATGAAGTGCTCTACATCATAGAATCTGCTTGGCATTTTTGCTATTTTGGACTTTGAGTTTGTAATTTTTATTATAGTGTTTGCAAGTTCCATTAAATTTGTACCTCTTCCAGTTACAAAGTGGTAAACCTTACTATTAGCCTTGCCTATCGTTATTTTATTTACCAACTTGACTATACCATCGGTTACATCGTCAACATGAGTAAAATCAAAAGTTTGCGTTCCACCATTCACAGTTAGATCCTTACCATGTAAAGCTTGAATAATGAATCTAGGAGTTACCCTATCTATAATATCGTTAATTCCTCCATAAACATTAGAGAATCGTACTCTATAACACACTATCCCATAATTTTTTTCATATGTTTTCATTAACCATTCCCCTGAAAGCTTTGTGACTGCATAGACATTTATCGGATTTAATGCTCTACTTTCCTTGATTTTTTTCCTTGACTCACCATATACCTCTCGAGAACTTGCGTAAATGCACCAAATTTTTGGATTAATAGTCCTGATGCATTCCAAAACGTTTGCAGTTCCCAAAATATTGTTCTTAACTGACTCAAGAGGATGCTTGTGAGCATCTACCACTCGTGACATTGCAGCAAGATGTATTACTCCAGTACAGCCCTTGATTGCTTTCTCGAGCTGAGATCTTCTTAGAATATCATGCCCTAACTTCAAGTCAAACTTGACTATCTTGTGATTCTTGTTCAGTTTAGAACAGAGCATCTTTCCAATCATGCCTTCTGCTCCAGTAACAAGGATTTTACTCAAGTAATAGCTGTAGCAAGAGGGACTTATAACAATGACTTGAGGTTAGTTTTTGGAATCTGTGTTAATTATACCTGTTTAGAATTAAAAAACGAATAATTTCCATCAACAACCTCTCTTTGATTATTTCAATTTGCTAATTATAAATAGAAGACATAGATAATACATTTTAAGATTGAGAGTAGATTTCGGGAAAAATACAGATGATGAAAAAGTAAGACATTACTTTGACAAGATTGCAGAAGAATTCGACGATATATATGAAAATAAGGGAAGTTTACCTATCAGAATCACAAACAAACTATTCAGAAAAGACATGCTTGAACGTGGTCCTATCGCTATTCAAGAGTCACGTCCACTCAAAGGCAAATCAGTATTGGATATTGGATGTGGTTCTGGAAGAGTCAGCTTTCTTTTTGCAAAGGAATGCATGAAGGTTGTAGGAATAGACTATGCTAGAAACATGATTGAACTTGCAAAAAAGTCTCAACAAAAATTAAATCTAGTTTATAATGTTGAGTTCATACATTCTGATTTTATGAACGATTTTCCAGAGGATAAGAGATACGACATTTCTATCGCTTTAGGGGTATTTCATTACATTAAAGATCCCATACCATATCTAAGGAAAATAAAGAAGATTACTACAACCAAAATAATTGCTGACTATCCAGCCAAGTTTGCTTTTCAGACACCTTTACGAAAAATATGGTTAAGTAAGCGAAATTGTCCTGTTTTCTTTTATACGAAAGGAGAACTGAAAAAAATTTATTCAGATATAGGAATAGAAAAAATCAAAATAATTCCAGTGCCACAAGGTACATTGTTGCGTGTTGGATGGATTGTAATTTCAGAGGTAGACTAAATTGCAGTTAGGGCAAGTTTGTACTGGAATATTTGCTAACCAAACCCCTGCCTCTAATTACCCATATGGTAAATCATGGAAATATAATTATGTGATGTTATCATAGTACATGCTAACAAACAAATGGTTAACTTTCAGAGGCATTAGAGGATGAACATCCACGACAAAATAACTAGAGTACGGTCAGTATTAATTATTAGCATGTATTTTCGACCTGAAATAAGTGGTGAATCAACTCTCGCTTGGAACAGAGCGATGATCTTTCATAAAATAGGGTTCTCGGTATTTGTCTTATGTGGTTTTCCATCATTTCCAATGGGAAAGGTATCTGATTCAAAGTATAAAGGAAAGTTATTTTACGTTGAAAAATTAGAACCGTTTATTGTAATTAGGTTAAGGCTAATTCCGATAACGCATACTGGCTTAACAAATCGATTCATACTATTTTTGAATTTCATTTTTATAACGCTTTTGTTTATGCCGCAAATTTTGAAAATCACGGGTACGATAGGTATAACATACGCCAGATCACCAATTTTATTTTCAGCATTCATTGGGTTTATCTACGCAAAATGTACAAGATCTTTTTTCATCCTAGAAATGCCAGATTTATGGCCCGAAGAACTGGTACATGCCAAACCAAGTTTATCTTTTATAATAATGCCAGTTGGTAAAGCACTGGCAAAACTGGCATACAAGTTACCACACATTATAGTTACGTTAAGTGATCTTGCCATCAATCTTATATCTAAAAAATACCACCCAAAAAAACCAGTGTACTGTCTTTTTGCAGGAGTAGATACTAGTGAATTTCCAATACGCATAAAAAATAATTCCAGAATGGAATTGATTAAAAGACAAATATTTCCGTCCGAATTTAACAACAAATTCATAGTTTTGCACCTCGGTTCAATTGCTAAAATGCAGCAGCTTGAAAATCTTGCTTATGCAGCAGAAAAATTGAAGTCTGAAAATGAAATTGTAATTGTAATAATTGGGGAAGGAGAGGAAAAACACATACTGAAACAGCTTAAAACGGAGATGGAACTAGAAAATTGCTATCTGCTACCCAGTCAACCAAGAGATCTTATACCAGTTATTATCTCATCGGTTGACGTCTGCACAATAATGTTATCTCCAGAACCGATCTTTCAAATAGTGATGCCAATAAAATTCTACGAATATCTTGCAAGTAAAAAGCCTATGATAGGAGTATGTGAAGGAGAACTTGCAAAAATAATAAATTCTAATGGCATAGGTCGTACCGTAACATCAGCGAATGTAGCAAAACTTGCATCTGATATCAAAGATTTCAAAAACTCTCCCACAATGTTACAAATAATGGAAAATAACTGTGTAGCTGTATTGAAAAAATTTTCTCTAGAGAAGATATCTTCTGATCTTGATCAAATACTGAAAAAAGAGTGTGGATATAACTCATGAACACTTCAGCAGAAGACAAACTCCTATTCTTTTTCAATATTTCTGTAATATGTTGAATTTCTTCACATAAATAACCCATTACAAGTATCGCACTTTTTAAAAAATTTTCAGGTTTTCCATATTTGGCTCTGGTTCGAATATCATTTCAAAAAA
>MNJS01000014.1 GCA_001920395.1 Thaumarchaeota archaeon 13_1_20CM_2_39_20 | reverse complement strand
ATACTCTATAGGTGTAGGTCGTGCTTGCTAGAAGATGGTAATCAGAATACCATCTTGGACTTGGGGCAACGTTGGGTGCAATGGTATTCCAGGTAGTTCCACCATCAATTGATCTCTCAATCTTGTATCCAGTGATTGGCGAGCCTCCATCATTTAGTGGTGCCTGCCAGGAGATACTGATTTGTGATGGTGAAACATATGGTGTTGCCAAGCCAGTCGGGGGTTGTGATACGGATAATGGTATTGCACTAGCTTCGTTTGATCTAGGGGATGCATATGCAGTACCGTTGAGAGCTGATACTTTATAGAAATATTTGGTACCCCCTGTCACTAGTGTATCAGTAAAGGAAGTAAGATTTCCTATTGACGCATAAATTGTCCCAGTACCAGAACTAGTCGACCTGTATATCTGGTAACCGGTTATAGTAGAGCCACCGTTGCTCAAAGGAGCTTGCCATACAAGAGTTGCATTTCCAATACCAGAAGTAGCTTGCAAGTTTCGAGGGGCAGTTGTGGAACTAGTATCCAGCACAGCTACTTCCGTACTCAAATACGGTGGTATCGAGTCATATGGATTTGGCAGTATATCGTTTGTAATATACATATAGCCAAGATATTGTGATTCTGTAAATTCAGCTGCCTCGTCCAGCGTACTTATTCCAAAGGATTCAGCAGAGAAGTTGCTCTTGTCGTAGCTCGTATGCCATCCTGCTAGACTTGGGATGGTTGGAAGTCCTGGTCCCTCATAAATTATCATGTTATCCACTGTGCCTATGTAACTTGGTATCGTATCTGTTCCTGGATTTCCAACTGTGAAGGTAAATCCTTGAGATTTAGCATAAGCAGTGAGGTTCGAATAGTAGGATTCAAAACCAGGAGTATTTGCCATCTGGTCAAACTTAATGCCGTCCACTGGATACCATTTTTTGTAGGTATCGATATCATCTATAACAGAACTCATATTTCGTGATGCGTAGCTAGTATAAACATAACCCAGTACAATTACTCCTGCAGATTTCAATTCCTGTATTCCAGTAACATATTTTGTATCTATTGATGTCCCAGGACCGCTAGCAGGATTGATTATTGCTATTATTGGCACAGAGGGATGCGCCTTTTTTGCCGCGGCTACCTGATCCCACGTTGTACCTGGATACGTATACAACGAGATTATTAGACCAGTGGGTGATGTTGAAAGCCCCGCTGCTTGGGTAGATGTCAAAAGAGGAACGATAAACAAGAAAAGAATCGAGGCAAAAACTACCGTAAGGGTACGTCTTTTAAAATGGATTATAGTTTTGGTTCTAAACACGATTCGTTTGCCAATAACGTGCTACATTACGCATATTATGGATTGTGTATATACTGCTCTATACGATTGACACTGGGAGTTATTATATGCAAACTCTAGAATCAATACTTTCGATTTCTCCAAGCAAGAATCTTCGTAGTTCTATACCAAGACTACGAAGACCAGAGCCTAAGAAACTTTTTTTACTTGCCACAAGATGCAATCTCTTCTGTGTAAGTGGAATTCGGTGTATTTACTATCGTTATGATGTCGTTATGATTTGTTATAGATTAGATGAGATAACAAGTTTGTACAAGGTTAGAACATACACACTGTATTAATCCTCAAATAAAACCATAAAATATGGAATCAGGACGAACAAGGCGAGACCCTATTTGGTTTAGACCATATCTGTTTATCAAAATTGTAGGCCTGTATCTGTTGGTATCAAAGGCAATTGTAGTTTTACTAGCAATAGACATTTATCAAACCTGGGGAACTGCATTACAAGTTGTAGAAGCCAAAGCAGGACTTGGTGGTTACCTTATTCCAATGATTGGCATATTACTAGTCTGGTCCATGCTATCAATACTAGGTTCAGTCAAGTTATTTTTGTTACGCAAGGAGGGATTTTGGATCTCAATTTCTGCCATATTTATGACTGTAATTGTATTTCCTTCTGCCTTTACTTTGTATTTGAATTTTGCAAATAATTTCTCCCAAGATCTCATAAACACGCAGGCAAATTATGCCATATCTGCCCTGACTATAGCTGCTGATATAACCATGATTCCATTATTGCTAATTTCCCGTACGCGAGTGAAATGGAAGTCTAGATCTCACCTTTCTCAAAAATAATTCATAACACACAATAGCTTTGAGAATTTTGGTGCCTACTAGAAGGACTTTGCTTTTTTATATGGGGTAGATAACTTCGTCTTCTGTTACGATGCAGTCCATCTTGACATCGTGTCCATCATGCGGGATTGACTTGACGATTTGTTTTGCATAGGATAGCGCAATCTTTTTTGATCTTTTTTTGTGAAGATATCTATCAAAGTATCCAAATCCATATCCTAGTCTATATCCTTCTCTTGTTAGTGCAATGGTAGGAACAATTATGACATCTAATTTTTTGACTGTCTCATAACGGTCCTTTGGTTCCATTATGGTAAAATTTCCCATCTCAAGTTCAGATAACCTTGAGACTTTCTTAAAGACAAGCTCGTTTTTGACAACCTTTGGCAAGGCAAGGTCCTTTCCTGCATTTAATATCTCTTGCAGTATTCCTTGTGTTTGGACTTCGCTGCCAATAGAATAGTATCCGCCGATGCTTGCTGCAGTTCTATAGTGCTCTACCTTTCTGAGATTATCCTGGATCTTGCTACTTGCTATTTTTATAAAATCAAGTGATAGGGCATCGCGTGAATCTAAGAGTTGCTTTCGAAGCCTCGCCTTTTCAACTATCTGGGACAAATCCTTTGCTAATTGAAGCAGCAGTGACAGTGTTCTTTAAAAGCATCGCTATAGTCATGGGTCCAACGCCACCAGGAACAGGTGTCACATACGACGCCTTTTTGATGACATTTTCATAGTCAACGTCTCCGACAAGTCTCCCATCAAGTCTTGTCGTTCCAACATCGATTACTATAGCTCCGTCTTTTATCATGTCTGCAGTGAGAACAAATTTCGACCTGTCTCCTATTGCAGTAATTACAATATCAGCCCTCTGGCAGTGCTCTTTTAGGTTCCGCGTTTTAGAATGACATGTAGTAACTGTAGCGTCTCTCTCTAGCATCAAGTTGTAAAGCGGTTTTCCAACAAGATTGCTTCGATTTACAATTACGGCATTCTTGCCTGCCAAATCAATTTTATAGTAATCAAATAACTCTATGATTCCAGATGGTGTACACGGCTTCAAAATTGCCCTGTTTGATACCAAAAGCCCGATGTTAAATGGTGTCAAACAATCAACGTCCTTTACTGGTGATATCCTAGATGTTATGGCAAACTCGTTTAGTTGTCCTGGTAATGGAATCTGGACTAGAATCCCATGCACACTGTTATCGCGATTCAGCAAATCTATCAATACGTTCATCTCTTTCTGAGAAAATGATGAAGGCAACTTGTGGTCTTTTGTTGTTATCCCAACTTCAGTGCAGGCCTTTTGCTTGTTTTTCACGTATATAGCAGAAGCTGGGTCATCTCCCACTAGTATAGTAGCAAGACAGGGTTCGATACTCTCTTTTTTCAATTCTGATACAGCTTCTCTTACTATGTCTTTTACTGAATTTGCAACAAGTGTACCATCTATCCTTTGTCCAGCCAAACAAGTTTCGGTAATTTACAGGATATTTAATCCTTGGAATGTTATTGTCAGTCTGATTTGAACCTTGATACAATCAGAGATAAATCAAAAGCTAAGGCGAAAGACGATTTGAGCAACAACCCATTTTACAGTCATCACATCTGCACGGGCAGTTACATCCGCATTTTCCACATTTTCTTCCGTTAGAGTTCTTTGCAGTAATTTTTAGCCACTGTCCATCCTCGCATACCCATTCAAACAGTTCTTCTTGCTGTGACGACTTTTCTGGCTCTGTCATCATATAGTATCAGTCTTTTTTACCAGTCTCCCCTTTTTATTAACTATCAATTGTGGTAAGTAATCACATTGATTAACCTATTTGACAAACTAGAATCATTGAAGATCGAGTTTGATACAAAAGAATACATAAAAGGGATCTCAAAGGGCAACTCGTACTTTCACACATTTATCAACAAAGATAACTTGGCTGCTGGAATACTAAGACTAGAACCAGGAGAAAAAGACAGACAGGAACCACATGAGTCAGACGAAATTTACTATGTCATCAGAGGTGATGGGTTTCTGAATGTAGGGGCAAATGACTACTCTGTATCAAAGGGAATGTCTTATTTTGTTGCAAAAAATATAGAACACAGGTTTCACGGAAACAAAAAAGAACTTGTGGTTTTGTATTTTTTTGGCGGGCCTGATATCTAGGAAATTACAGTCCTTCTTCCTGATATCTTGATTCTACCTTGAGCAAAAAGCTTGACTGCTTTTGGATAAATCTTGTGCTCTTGGCCGAGAATTCTCGCTGAAAGGCTCTCTTCAGTGTCGCTGGCATTTACCTTAACTGCTGCCTGCAAGATGACAGGCCCTGTGTCTACTCCTTCGTCTACAAAATGAACCGTACAGCCAGAATACTTGACACCATATTCTATTGCCTGCCTTTGAGAATGTAGTCCTGGAAATGAAGGCAGTATTGCAGGATGTATGTTCATTATTCTGCCTTTAAAATGTCTAATAAACTCAGGGCTCAATATTCTCATAAATCCTGCAAGACAAACTAGTCCATTTTTTGGTGTAACATCATACTTTTCCAAGATTGTGACAATTTTTTTGTCATAATCCCAGTTTGCACCCATTATTCCGTGGCTCTCTATTACTTCAGTTCTGACTCCAAGTTTTTGGGCAATATTGATGCCTTTAGCGTCTGACTTGTTTGATATTACAACGGCAGGCTTTATTGGAATCTTGTTTTTTTTGACTGACTTTAAGATGGCCTCCATGTTACTACCTCGGCCAGAAATCAAGATGGCAAGATTAATCATGATAAATCTACTTTATAGTACAAATAAACACTTTACTGATAATAAAGGCAAAAATCTGAATTTGGATCTAAAAACATGATTATACTTATTGACTAGATACTTGATTGCAGATAAATCTAGCAATTTATATCCAATAGATTTGTCTTGAATCTGGATTTGGCAGGACACATCAAGATGACATCTAACGGTGTCATATCAGTACAAAGGGGGATGACGGTTCACCTTGATCCAAAGCGAGCCACAAGTGATGGACTAGCATTTGTCTCGCACGCACATATCGATCATTTACACAATCAAAACGGAGGCCTGCTTTTGACAACTAGGCAGACAAGTGAGATTGCCAAGCTTCGTGGATATAATATGGAAAACTTTGTTGAAGAGTTTGCGGATTTCTCCATGGTAGATACTGGCCATATTCTGGGCGCACGCGGCCTTGTTTTTGACGATGTCTTTTACACAGGCGACATTTGTACCCGTGAGAGGGGTTTTATGAAGGGGGCAAGAATTCCAAAATGCAAGGTACTAATCACAGAGTGCACTTTTGGGATTCCGGAATTTGTTTTTCCTGGGATAAATGAGACGATAAAAAAAGTAAATGAGATCATATCTGAAATGTACTCAAAAGGAAAACCCGTCATTTTACTAGGGTATGAGCTTGGAAAAGCCCAGATTTTGTCATACTTGTTTACACACTGGAACCCGTATTATCATGATTCCATAAAACGGGTAAATGATGTGTATAGAAAATTTGGAGTTGGCCTAAAAGATTCAGTTGGCCACACAAAGGCTGAAAAAACTGGGCTATTGGACAAAAAACCATGGGTCATGATTGCACCAAACTTGGGTGCAAAAAACCAGTTTATCGAGCACATGAAATCAAAATATGAGGCGATAACAATTGGTTTTAGTGGCTGGGCGCAATCTAACAGGTTTTCATTTGCAAGAGGGCATGATTATTCAATTGCTCTAAGTGACCATTGCGATTATAACGAGCTTGTCGAGCTTGTAAAAAAAGCCGATCCAGAAAAAATCTATACCGTACATGGCTTTGTTGAAGAATTTGCATCAGACCTATCCAAGATGGGCTTTGATGCGCAACCATTAAAAGAAAATTCGCTTGATGAGTTCTTCTAGTTAAACTTGCGCAAGGACCTGTTGTAAGCTAGACCAAATCTGTGTGCTTCGTCTCTGGCATGCTGTAAAATTTTCAGCGCCTGATTATTTTTTGATATAACTAGAGACTCTTTAATTTTTGGAATGTATACCTCCTCGTTTTCTTTTGCTAATGATACACAGGGAATCTTGCTGCCAATGTTTTTTAGAGCGTTGATGGCAGCGCTGAGCTGTCCTTTGCCGCCGTCTATTAATATCAAGTCTGGCGTCTCGCTTTTCTTGGTTTGCAATCTAAGATAACGCCTCTTGATTACCTCATTTATCATTGCATAGTCGTTTCTTCCCTGAATTGTCTTTATCTTAAATTTCCTGTATCCTGATTTGTCTGGCCTTCCATCGACGAATCTTGACATGGAACCAACGGCATAATCTGTTCCATGGTTTGAAATATCAAAGCATTCTATTATCTTTGGAATGCTTTTCAGGGAAAGTTTTTCTTGCAGTTCTACCAGCGCTGGCTCTGAGCCCTTTGTCTGGTATAAAGTAATGTTTTTCATGATAAGTCTTATCATTTCCCTTCTTTTGCCAGACAAGGGAACTATGATATTGACTTTGAATCCGGCAGATCTTGAAAAGACTTCTTCTAGAATATCTTTTTTTTCTGGAAGCTCACTTGCTACAACGAACTTTGGAATTGGGTTTGTGGAATAGTACTGGGACAAAAACGATGAAAACGAATTGTCCCCAACGATATCAAAAGAAAACCTGTTTCTGTCCCGAATTACGCCATTTGTCTGCCTGAAACTCATCAGATGTGCTGCCTGGTCATGTATAGCAATTCCAAAATATTCTTCGTCATGGTTTTTTGTTGATTCCATTTTCTGTTTTGTCTGCAAGTTTTGGAGCCGTTGTATAGTATCATGGATTTCTTTTGCCATTTCATAATGCTGGCGCAAAGATGCGTCCTTCATTTGATTTTCAAGTTTTTGTCTAAAGTCTTCTAGTCTTTGCTTGCCTTTGAGTATTGATTCAAGCTCTGAAATGTGTTTGCCATATTTTTCTTGTGCTTCTTTGAACTGGCATGGCGCTTCACAATTTCCAAGGTGATACTCTAGGCACGCCTCTTTTGGAAGCCTTTTACAAATTCGCACCTTGAATGCTTTGCGTAAAAGCCCAATTGAGAGCATCTTTGAGCTACCAGAAGTAAATGGGCCATACACCCTACCTCCTCCAAGAAACTCGCCGGTTCTAGTCCTTCTTGCTACCATGAGACGAGGAAACACTTCGTTTGTAATTCTAAGGTAGGTATAGCGCTGTTGGTCCTTTAATTCAATATTGTAAATTGGCCTGTACCGCTTTATCATGTTGGCTTCAAGCAAGAATGCCTCGCTTTCGTTATCAGTTAGCACAAATTCAATTTCTGATATTTTTTCAACAAGTTTCTGTGTCTTGTAATTTTGGTTTTTAAGAAAATAAGATCTTACTCGGTTTCGAAGATTTTTTGCTTTTCCAATATAGATTATCTTTCCGGTATCATCTTTCATTATGTAAATTCCAGAATGAGGTGGAATTGCTATTTTCGAGATATCAATTACCATATCTTAGGATTCTGTTCAAGTACTGTCCGGTATAGCTGCCCGGGTCTTGTGATATCTGCTCTGGTGTGCCAAATGCAACTACGCTTCCTCCCTTGTCTCCGCCCTCCGGGCCCAAATCTATAATCCAGTCGGAATTTTTTATCACATCCATGTTGTGCTCTATGATAATAACCGTATTGCCAAGATTCACAAGCCGGTTTAGGACATCAAGTAATTTTTGTACATCGGCAAAGTGCAGTCCTGTTGTAGGCTCGTCTAACATGTAAACTGTCTTTCCAGTGTCCCTTTTTGAAAGCTCGGACGCAAGCTTTACCCTTTGTGCTTCTCCACCTGAAAGTGTCGTTGCAGCTTGGCCAAGCTTGATGTATCCCAAACCAACATCTGCAATTGTTTGGAGTTTCCGTTTGATAGCTGGTATATTTGCAAAAAATTCTAGGGCCTCATCAACAGTCATGGAAAGAACATCTGAGATGTTTTTGCCCTTGTAAAGAACAGAAAGCGTCTCAGAGTTGTACCTTTTTCCTTTGCATTCATCACAAATTACATAGACATCTGACAAAAACTGCATCTCGATTTTTTTAACACCATCTCCCTCACAGGCAAAACATCTCCCATCGGCTACATTAAATGAGAACTGGCCGGGTGTGTATCCTCGCTCCTTTGCAAGTTCAGTGTTTGAGTATAGTTCGCGTATTGGAGTAAATGCACCAATATACGTTGCAGGATTTGAGCGTGGTGTTCTGCCTATTGGGGATTGGTCAATTCCTATTACTTTATCGATATGCTCAACTCCAAGTATCTGTCTGTGCTTGCCAGGCCTTTCTGATATAATATGAAAGTGGGCAGAAAGTGCATTGTATAAAATGTCGTTGACTAGCGTAGATTTGCCTGAACCTGAGACACCTGTTACTGCGATCATAAAACCAAGTGGAAACTCGACATCGATATTTTTCAGATTGTTTTCTGATGCACCTTTTACGAGAAGCTTGCCTTTTTGCTTGCGTGTCTTTTTGACAAGTTTTATTGCGTTGTGATGCTTAAGATATTCACCTGTTACTGACTTGTGATTGTTTAAAATTTGGCTTACTGTTCCTTCAAAAACTACGCTACCACCATGAACTCCAGCCCCTGGCCCCAAGTCCACTATCCAATCAGAATTTCGAATCACTTCTTCATCATGCTCTACTACTAGTATGGTGTTGCCAAGGTCGCGAAGCTTTGTCAGAGTCTTTATCAGTTTGGCATTGTCCCTTTGATGAAGGCCAATTGTTGGCTCGTCTAAGACATATAGCACACCTGTAAGATTTGAGCCAATCTGTGTTGCAAGCCTTATTCTTTGTGATTCTCCTCCAGACAAGGTTGCACTCACCCTGTTTAGTGTCAAATAGTTTAATCCAACATTTTTCAAAAATTCCAGTCTTGAAAGTATCTCTTTTAGTACAGATTTTGCAATATATTTTTCAGTCTCTGAAAGCTTGAGACTTTGAAAAAAGTCATGACACGCATCAATGGACAAGTCGCACACATCCATTATTGACTTTTCATTTATTCTCACTGAAAGTGCTTCGTCTTTTAGCCTTCTGCCCCTACAAGAGTTACAGGGCGTCTCACGCATGAATTTTCTAAGCTCTTCCCTTTTTGACTCTGAATCTGTCTCTACAAAATTCTTGTGTAAGCTTGGTATGACTCCGCTAAAGGTATTGGTGTACTGCCATCTAGAATCAGTTGTCTGGGATTCATATGAGAACCGTACTGCTTGGTCTGTCCCGTACAAAATGACTTGAAGTTGTTTTGTACTCATCTTGTTTATTGGAGTCAATAAATCAAAACCAAACTTTTTGCCAACATCTCGAAGTGTCTGTCTCCTAAATGAGGAAAATCTTCCTGACCATGGTACTATGGCGCCATCAAGGATAGATTTTGTTTTATCTGGAATAAGTAAATCTGAATCAAACTCCATCTTTACTCCAAGGCCGTGACACGTCTTGCAAGCCCCAAATGGCGAGTTGAACGAAAACGTTCGCGGTTCAAGCTCACCTATTGTGATGCCACAATAAGAGCAGGCATTATTTTGAGAAAATATTCGTTCGTCTGTGCCAGAAATTAATACCGAACCTTTGCCTGCCTTTAGTGCATTTTGGACAGATTCAAAGAGTCTGCTTTTTTCTTCTTTTGACGCTTTTATCCTGTCAACTACTATTTCGATGTTGTGCCACTTTTGTTTGTCAAGTGCTGGAATCTCACCGTTTAACTCTACTATTTCATTGTCTACTCTAACTCTAGAATATCCAGATTTTTTTGTCTGTTCAAATAATTTCTCATACGTGCCTTTTTTTCTTTGGATAAGCGGTGCCAAAATTAATATATTTTTTCCATCTGATTCCTTGAGAACTGATTCGCAGATTGATTCTGCTGACTGGTTTGATATTTTACGACCACATTTTGTACAGTGAGGAATTCCTATTCTTGCATAAAGAAGTCTTAGATAGTCATAGATTTCTGTTATTGTGCCAACTGTTGATCTTGGGTTCTTGCTTGTAGTCTTTTGCTGAATTGAGATTGCTGGCGACAAGCCTTCAATTGAATCCAAATCCGGCTTGTCCATCATTTCTAAAAACTGTCTTGCGTATGCAGAAAGCGATTCTACGTATCTTCGCTGTCCTTCCGCATATATTGTGTCAAATGCTAGCGTAGACTTGCCAGAACCAGAAAGGCCAGTAATTGTAACTAGTCTATTTTTTGGAATGTCTAAATTGATGTTTTTCAAGTTGTGCTCCCTTGCACCG
Organism: Thaumarchaeota archaeon 13_1_20CM_2_39_20; assembly: GCA_001920395.1. Taxonomy (GTDB): domain Archaea; phylum Thermoproteota; class Nitrososphaeria; order Nitrososphaerales; family Nitrosopumilaceae; genus Nitrosotalea. The sequence goes on along the minus strand of MNJS01000014.1, from coordinate 7,984 downwards.
CGGATAATCAACTTGTCATTCATTTTGCTATCTCTTTTTGCATCTTTGCAAGCTTGTCACGATATTCAATTGCACGCTCAAAGTCAAGCTCTTCGGCAAATCTTTTCATGGCTGCTTCTGTCTCAATTGCATACTTGAGCAGATCATGGCTAGACATGTGTTTTAGCTCATCAAGTTTTGCCGTCTGAGCTGGAATTGCTTTTACAATAGTAGTTGGCTTGATGCCCATCTTTTTGTTGTAGGCTATCTGTTTGTTTCTTCTCCGTTCGGTTTCTAGCATTGCAAGTTTCATTGACTTTGTTTCAGTATCAGCATACATTATGACAGAACCATCGATGTTTCTTGCTGCTCTGCCAAAGGTCTGAATCAAACTGGTAATGTTTCTCAAAAATCCTTCCTTGTCTGCGTCCAGGATTGCAACAAGGGAGACTTCGGGTATGTCAAGACCTTCTCGTAATAGGTTTATCCCGACTAGAACATCAAACTCGCCAAGGCGTAGTTGCCGTATGAGCTCAGTTCTCTGCAGATTTTCAATCTCAGAGTGAAGGTACCTTACTTTGACTTGTTTTTTTGAGAGGTATTCAGCCAAGTCTTCTGCCATGCGCTTTGTTAGTGTGGTAACAAGAACACGTTGGTCTTTTTCAACTCTTTTTTTAATTTCAGAGACAAGGTCATCCATTTGGTTTTCTGTCTTTCTTACCTCTACTTGGGGGTCAACAAGGCCAGTTGGGCGAATTAGCTGCTCTACTATCTGAAAACTTTTCTTTCCCTCATAATCGCTTGGAGTTGCAGAAACAAAAATAGTATTTTTTACGTATTTCTCAAATTCTTCAAACTTTAGTGGTCTGTTATCAAACGCGCTTGGGAGTCTAAACCCATAGTCTATCAGTGCTTTTTTCCTAGTATGATCTCCATGATACATGCCGTGTAATTGCGGAATTGTGACATGAGATTCGTCCACTACAAGTAAAAAATCATCTCCAAAAAAGTCAAGCAAACAAAATGCCGGCTCTCCTGGATTTCTTCCATCAAAATGCCTTGAATAGTTTTCAATTCCGGAACAGTAGCCAAGCTCCTCTATCATTTCCAAATCATAATTTGTTCTCATTTCAAGTCTTTGCCTTTCAAGTTCTTTTAGCTGAGTAAGTCTCTCTTTGAGCTCTGTTTTTATCGATTCTGTTGCAGTTTTTCTTACATCGCTTGCAACAAGATAGTGTTTTGCTGGAAAAATTTTGATGCTTGAAATACCTTTTTTCTCTTGAAGGGAAACAGGATCACAGACAGATATTTTTTCCACCCTGTCCCCAAACATTGAGATCCTTACAACATCATCAGAGTAGGCAGGAATGATGTCTATGGTATCTCCTTTAATTCTAAATCTCCCTGAGACAAGTTCTGTATCATTTCTCTCATATCTTGCACTGACTAGTTGTTTTATGAGAGAAGAACGGCCAGATTCTTTTCCTTTTTCAACAGTAATTGACATTGATTCCCAATCTCGCGGCGAGCCAAGCGAATAGATGCATGAGACTGTAGCAACAATAATTGTCGGGTCACCTGAAAGAAGCATTGCAGTTGCCTCTAATCTCATCTTTTCAATTTTTTCATTAATCCGAGTATCTTTTTCTATATAGGTATCAGTCTGTGGGATATAGCTTTCAGGCTGGTAATAATCATAATAGCTTACAAAATATCCGACGTTATTTTTTGGAAAAAATTGCTTTAGCTCGGAATAAAGCTGGGCAGCAAGGGTTTTGTTGTGTGAGATTACAAGTGTGTTTTTGCCGGTACGTTGAATTACGTTAGCTACGGAAAATGTTTTGCCACTGCCTGTTACTCCAAGCAAGGTCTGGATTTTTCTTTTTCTTACGCCATCTACAAGAAGCTCAATAGCTTGTGGCTGATCCCCTGTAGGCGCAAATTCTGATACAAGGTCAAAGCTTGGATTTTCTAGCAAACATTACAAATCATCTAGATCGAAATTTAAAGCAATGGTAGTTCTAAAATAACTACCAGTTTGGCTCCTCTGAGATTATTAGGCCGTCCTTAGTTTGCTTAATACCCATTATCTCAAGTGTATTTAATGACCCAGGGGATTTTCTTTCAAGAATTCTTTTGGCAAGCTCAACACGCGATCTTTTGTCAAGATGCTGTCCTACCTTGTATTTCCCTCTCATCGTAATTGGGGAGACTTTAATTATCGCAACTTCATCAACTACTTCCATTTCAGGCCTTATGGGCTCGTAACCTCCCTCTGGTTGATATTTTTCCATCAACGCATTAAGTGCAATTGTCTTCTCTTTCCTATCGATAATAATACTGCCAGTTCCTTTGATTACAACACTGATGTATAGAGTGTCAGCCTGTGAAGCATCAGTTGGATGTGTAAAATAAGACGGAAGAAACTCCAAGCTTTGGTCCACCTCAAAGCCTACCTTTGGATTTTTTGCAATATTTTCAAGCTTTTCACCTTTTATATGAGAATGCATGTAAATTGCATCATTTGTGTAAACAAAATTCATGGGAATTATCTGAGGATAGCCATCTTTGTCTATACTGCATATTCTGCCAGTTTCCTGTTGGTTTAAAAATTCAATTATCTTGTCTTTTGATCTGATCTCAAGTCTTCCTAGCAGCTGCACATAATTTGATTCTCAGGTTTGATATTTCTGCATATGCTTTTTAATAAATATATGTGGGGAGGTATTACTACTTGTTATGATAGGAAAAGATAGCTATGCCAACTTGAAGGCATTTATCATAATTGGCAGCTCTGTAGCCTCATTTTCAAGCTTTGTTTATCATCTCTTTGGATATACAATTCCAGCAATTATGTGGGTGCATCTTAAGGAAATAGGGGCCGCTCTTATCATGTTAGCCGTATTTGCCTTTGCAGTTGCATGGCTTTTAAGGGCAAAACCTCACAAGAGGCCAATGCGATACTTTATCAAGGTATACGATGTTTTTGGCCAGGAATCAACCATTGATGGAATGCGAACTGAATTTAAGACGTATGATGTTACGCTAAGCTTCATGGAGCAATACAAGAAAACATATCCATTGTACAATTTCGCGCTAGTCTCAGACCTGCCAAATTCGGACAAGCTGACTATCTTTAGGTATCTCTAGAGTCGTTATTTTCTAGGATCGTACTTTTCCTTAAAGTATGGCAGAATTGTAGAGCCAAATTTGTCTATTGAGCCAAAGTATCCAGAACCCCAGAATCTAACTATAAAGTGGTTTACACCAGCCTTCATAAATCTCTCAAAGACAGGGATAATGTCATCAGGGGTGCCAATGCCAATTGAGGAACGAGCCACCTTATCAGGAATTGTTTGCGCAGCCTCTCTCATTTTTACTATCCATTCTTGGTTTGACATTGAATATTCTGTAAAGTATTTTTTAAAATCAAAGCCTGCGACATCTTCAATTCCATGTACTTTGAGAACCTCTGGCTTGAAGAGACTGACCTTGACAGCAGTTTTCATCTTTGCCCAGGCTCTCTCTGCATCATCAGAAAAGTAGACATCAATGTCAACTGCCCATTGGAAGTTTGAATCATCTCTGCCATTTTCTTTCATAGATGCTTTGATGGCTTTTGCATGTTCTTCGTAAAGTTCTGGAGTATAGCCTATTGGGATCCAACCGTTTCCAAACTTTCCGCATAGCGCAAGAGTTCTGGGGGCTCCAGCTGCCATGTAAATCGGAGGATGTGGCTTTCTGACACTCTTTGCCTGCAAACAGGCCTGTTCAAGTTCATAGAATTCACCTTTGAAATTAACACGGTGTTCAGGTGATGATTCAAAAAGTAATTTTATTATTTCAAGTTGTTCTGCAAATCTGCCAACAGGCCGGTCCCATTGAATTTTAAACTCTTTGATGTTTTGTGCCTCGCCTGCGCCAATTCCAAGAGTACCCCTCCCATGTGAAATTCTATCAAGAGTTACCGTTGCTAGCGCAATGTTTGATGGATGCCTTCGTACAGCATCAGTCACACAGGTACCTAGCTCTACCCTGCTTGTAACAGCTGCTATTGCAGAAAGCATAACCCACGGGTCATTTACTATTGCATGGTTCCACTGAGGGACATTGCTGTGGTCCATGTACCAAATAGAATCATAACCCATTTTATCTGCCAAGACACATGCTGTAACGATTTGATCTTCTGTCAACCCCAATCGAGCCACATTGAGCCCTTGTTGAATTCCAAATTTGATCATGTTTCGAAATCCTGTTCCATGTTGGTGAATTGGAAGTGATATTTAAGTTTAGTAAATAATACTGTAATCGTAATGAAATAGCGTGTTTATTGGTGCAAGAGCATGGAACCAAGATTTTACGGTATTACAAATTCTATAGTACGATTCTGTTAGGAAATTACATTCAATATCATCGCAAAAAGTTTTGCAAATACAAAGATTTTGGATCTCTTTTCCTATGGGTTTGCAATTGTAACAGATGTGGGTGCGCCTAGTTTGCCAGCGTACAATGACACACTACTTGTTGCGCCCGCATCTACTGTGTTTAAGACTCCGTTTGGCAAATGGAAGTAGATTACTACAGAATCACCTGGTTTTAATGAAATTGGACCACTTGCCTGAATCATACACATCTTTGGTCTTCCTCCTGCGCCGTCTACGTCAATTACAAATGCGGGACTTGCCGTATTGCCAGCACATTGATCTGTTGAAGGATTGCCGCCTGGTGGACTCGAATAGGTTTTCAACATTCCAGTTCCATCATTTGTTCCATAGACAAATATGTCTTGTATGTTTGCAAGTGAATTTGTGGAATTAGCATAATACCAGTTAGCATACGGCACAGTAATACCTCTCATATTGATGCTGTCAACTGATTCGATCTTGTCGCCAGTATTTCTTACTGCTGCTGCTCCCCATGAGATTCCTTTGCTAGCGGTGGCATTTACCCACAACTTGACACCTTGGGTTGAAATTGTCTCTGATTGTGCTCCTGTCTGAAAAAGACTTGTACCATATATAACAACGCCCGAGCCGAGAACAACTGATGCTACCAAGATAATCATTGTGGTAATTAAGGTAGCCATTCCTCTTTTTTTCTTTAGTTGCCTCAACATAGCGTATTGGCAAGCTATAATGCAATGAACATTATCTGTAGTAGCAAGTTATATTTCAATACACATTTGTTGCATCAGCGTGCCAAACTGTGAAAATAATGCATACTGACGAATCTTGCTATGAGGTATTAGCTAAATTAAAAATAAGGTACCGTTTTACAATCTACCATCTATGATGTCTTTTAACAGATGCGTGACATCTTCCTTTGTAACGGGTACTGGGTTTGGATCTAAATGACCCCGGTCTGTCATGACAACATCAGCAGCTTGGTCAATTGGAGCCTTGAGGATGAGTCTGTCAAATTTCAGTTTTTCAATCACTTCTTTGAACCTTTCATAGAAGATTGATTTGTTGAATCTGTGGGCTACGGTAGTGCATGAGGAAAGTGAGTAACCGTGTGGCACACCTTCATTTGAGAATACATACGATAATGCATGCCCTAGCGTTGTCGATGCATTTCCAAATCCTATACCTGATAGCATTGAACCAAATGGGTAATTCTCTGTCTTGCCATTCATTATTGCATCGTACAAGACTTCAAAGGCAGACTTGCACATCATTCTGGTGAGATCGTTTCCCCTTTTACTATCATATCCTTCAGTTGCTTGCGCGCATGCATCGCACACAGAATTTTTGACGATTGCCTCCGGCGTTCCTTCCATAAAGTACGCATCAACTATGGCCATATCTGCCAAGAACCCTTCATCTTGTAACAGCTTCTTTTTGCCTTCAAATTTTAATACGCAATATGTTGTCATCTCTGCGCCAGTACCAAAAGTTGTAGGAATCAGTATCTTTGGGATCTTAAGTTCCGCACCAGCATACTTTGCCACATCTAAAGAGCTTCCTCCACCCAAACCAATTATGGTAGAGGGATTCTTTGGTTTGTATTCGGCCATTACCTTGCTGACAGTCTCAATTGATGGTTCTGGTTCTACTTTATCATACAGCATGTAATCTGTAATCTTCATCTTGGCAAGCCATCTTGATGATACCTCGGGCGGTGCTGTTGTAACAACTAGAGCATTTTTTGGATATTGTGTTTCTGACAAGGCATTTTTGCCAAAATTGATAACCTTTGGAATTCTTACTGTATGCATAGAAAAATAACATTTGCAATTATTATTATACTCTTGCTTGTTTGCTTACTCAAGTAACTTTAAGGAACTTCAGTCTTGATCTTGATGAGATCACTATAATAGATATTACGGCGACTGCAAGCACTGCCACTGTGCCAAGTGGAAATTCTGGTACAACGTCGACAGTAAATGACGCTGTCTCAGGGGGTATGGGTTGGAAAAGTATGCCATCTACTTCAACCGTTACCTGATAGGTTCCATTATTTTGAAACTGGAAAGGAATACTTACAGATCCTTCGGCGGTATGGGTCAAGGGTATACCAAATATCTGATTTCCACCTTGCGTCACAGAAATTTTGTAATCTATGTGTTGCTGGATAGTGTTTTGTTTATTGATGAAGCTTACCTTTAGCTGTGTTTGATCCCCAGGCTTTGGATTTGGGGGATCACTTGAGAAGCCAATATTGATAGTACCCTTATCTGTAGGTTCCACGATTTGATCAGCATAAGCGGGAATCACCAAAATGGTGAGTACTGCCAATAGTCCAAAATACTCTAGTCTTACTTTGAGCACAATATTTGAATTTATCACATGGTGCCTTGTACTTGGCAATATATAAAAAAAGTGAAACAAAGGTAGTCACTTTGAGTTGTCCAATACATCCTCACTTCCAAGAAAAACAAAAAGACTCAAAACTTCGATGACTTGCTAATTATTGTAAAACGATGACAAATGATAATTAAGAATTTCAACGAGCTTGCAACTAGTGCGCAAAAAGGACATATATTATCTATAATTGAAGCAGGTCTGCAGGCTGCAATGCCTGACCAGATAATGCGAAAAATTGTAAACAAAGATCGTATTTTGATTGATAAGAAGAATCTCTACATACAAAAATATCGTCGAGTCTTTGTTGTCGCAGTTGGAAAAGCAGCCGATTCTATGACTAGAGCAGTAAATTCCTTGACTCACATCGATGGAGGAATTGTTGTAGTTCCAAACCGATATCCTCCTGCACACCTACCAAAAAAATTCAAAATACTGAGGGCAAGTCATCCCATCCCGGATAGGACAAGTGTTTATGCTGCCAAGACGATAATTGAATTCCTAGAGAATCTGGAACCGTCAGATTTTATCATCTTCTTAGTATCAGGTGGAGCTTCCTCTCTTGTAACTCTACCAGACGGAATATCTCTTAGGGACAAGCAGCGCACAACTGATATCTTGCTCAAAAGTGGAGCAAATATACAAGAAATCAATTGTATAAGAAAACATCTATCAGAAGTGAAGGGAGGTAGACTATTGGATCACCTCTGGTGTGATGCTGTGTCACTAGTTATGTCAGATGTACCAGGTGATGACCTGTCGGCTATAGCATCGGGGATGACTTACTTTGATTCAACTACCTTTTGTGATGCAAAAAACGTACTAAAACGCTATAAGTTGGAAAAAATTGTTCCAAAAAGCGTTGTCAATAGAATCGAGCTTGGAATTGAAGGACTAATTTCTGATACCCCCAAAGTCAAAAGGATAGGAAATTATGTTATATCAAGCAACAAAAACTGTCTTGGCGTGATGGCAAAGAAGGCAAGAAATCTTGGCTTTTCTGTAAGAGTTGTACAACCAATTTCAGGCGGAGTAGACAAGGCTTCCGTGAAAATAACAAAGATGTTACGTAGCGACAAGAATGGCTGTGTTATCTTTGGTGGTGAGACAACCGTAACTGTGAAAGGCAAAGGAAAAGGGGGTAGAAACCAAGAGTTGGTTTTGTACATGCTAAAGAATTTGAATAGACAGAACAGGAATAC
>MNJS01000048.1 GCA_001920395.1 Thaumarchaeota archaeon 13_1_20CM_2_39_20 | reverse complement strand
GAAAAGCTAAAACAGATTGATAAAATGTCTGGACAAATTCATCGTCATCTTACGGAATTGTGTGATGACAGCTGCTTGCTGAAGACGGATCTCAGTCAGGTAATCTTGAATGCGGCTTATCTGGTAAGCAAAGAGGATCGTGAAGAATTCAATGCGGCTATTAGCAAATTGAAATCAAAATATAAAGACGAGGGGCTCGTGATTCATGAGAGCGGCCCTTGGGCACCATACTCATTCTGTTGAGGGGATTGAAATTCTTATTACCTTTTTCATACTGAAATTGACATTCGACTCTTTGTTAAACGAGTGT
>MNJS01000059.1 GCA_001920395.1 Thaumarchaeota archaeon 13_1_20CM_2_39_20 | reverse complement strand
CAATTTTTGTTCCAAGTTTGTCCCTTCACTTGGAATGTCATATCTTGCCAAAGCTTTCACTCCTTTGAGAGTTAAATACAAGGTTCATTAAAAAAAACTATGGCGACTGAAAAACTCTCTGATGAGCAAATCAAAAAAGAGTTGTCTAACCTGCCTGGATGGAATGTAACGGATGGTAAACTTCACAAAGATTTCATCTTCAAGGATTTTATAGAAGCGTTTGGATTCATAAGCAAGGCGGCAATCCACATAGAAAAAATGAATCATCATCCTGAATGGTTCAATGTATACAATAAGATAAAGGTGGATCTGGTGACTCATGATGCTGGCGGAATAACCCAAAACGATATCAACCTCGCGAAGATCCTAAATTCATTAGCGAGATAAAAGTAGACACGATACATCTGTATAGAATTTATATACGGATAGCCCAAATTTTTTTAAATGCCTAATGGTTCTGCAGTTCTTGATTCAGATTTTCGATATATAGACAGAAAAGGAAATCTCCTCAGAAGCAGGACAGAGCTATCAATAGCTGAAATGTTATCATTCCTAGAAATAGAATATCAATATGGGTATGATATCGCATTAAAAAATGGAAAGATAATCAATGTTGATTTTAAGACCGAGAAGGGATTCATAGAGGTCATAGATGAGGAAAAAGACATAGCTAAATACAAGGAACTCAAACATGAATTAGTAGATATTAAGATAATTGCTATTGGGCATCCAAAATATGTAGCTCAGCTTAGAGAGCTTGAAGACATAGTTTTGTACAAAACGAAAGAAGTTCAGACAGGATCAATATTCATAGAAGATCCTTCATTTGCATTCGATTATGCTCACATTTTGCCGTTAGTTGAAAAATGTTCAATCCTTCATGGGCATACATCATCTGTAATGGTTGAGCTTGTTGGTGAGATGAAGAATAACTTGCTTATAGATTTTGGAGAGGCCAAGAAGATCATAAAGGAAGTTATTTCAATTCTTGATCATAAATTCTTCATAAATAAAAGGTATGTTGTAAATGAAGATGATTTGCATTACAAAGTTGCATTTGATGGTCCAAAGGGTAGATTCGATCTTCAAGTTCCAAAAAATACAACCTATCTGTTGGAAGGAGAAGCGACTGTAGAAAAACTATCTACTGAGATAATAAAACTCCTAGTTCCCAAGATGCCAAAGAACATAGAGGCAGTTGGCATCTACATCTACGAGGGCTATAATAAAGGAGCCCACATAATCTCCCAAATTTCAAAGCCATAGTGATATGGAGCCAAAGATAAAGGAAACTGCTTGGAATCCTGAGATTGAAAAACAGATTCTAAAGCAATGGGAAGAATCACGAATCTATGATTTTCATCCTGAGGGAGATATCTTCGTAATTGACACACCACCACCCTATCCATCTGGAAGACCATGGCACATAGGAGCCGCAGCTCACTATGCTCAGATAGACATGATTGCCAGAACAGCAAGAATGCGTGGCAAAAAGGTACTATTTCCAATAGGCATTGACAGGAATGGCCTTCCAGTTGAGATGTACACGGAGAAAAAGTACAACATAAAGATGCATGAAACTGACCGTGGCGAATTTCTAAAGCTATGTGCAACTGCTCTTGATGACCTAGAGGTAGAAATGATACAAATAATGAAAAGTCTAGGTCTAAGTGGTAATTTCTCAGATTACTACAGAACAGATTCTGAACGATATCGTGCCCTAACGCAATCCACCTTTATCGAGCTTTGGAAAAAAGGGTTGATCTACATTGCCAATAGGCCAAACAACTACGATTGGGTAACTGGCACGACCATTGCTGACGCTGAAATTATCTATGAAGAAATTCCAACAAAACTAGTATACATGAAATTTAAAGTAAAAGATTCTGATCGAATTCTCACAATTGCAAGTACAAGACCTGAACTTCTTTGTTCATGTCAAGCAATAGTTGTCAATCCTGAAGATGAGAGGTACACTGATGTTCTGGGTAAGAAAGTATTGATCCCTCTGATAAATAGAGAGGTTGAGATAAAGACTCATCCATCTGCAGAGAAAGGATTTGGTTCTGGCGCAGTTATGGTTTGTAGTTATGGGGATCAAAATGATGTCTCGCTATTCAGAGAACTCAGGTTACAAGAGATAGTGGCAATTGGCAAGAATGGTCGTATGAGTGAAGTTGCGGGACCATATGCTGGACTAAAGATAAAACAAGCTCGAGAGAGAATAATTGAAGACTTGCAAAATCATGGGTTTGTAGAGAAGATCGAAAATATCAATCATAGAACTCCAATCTCAGAACGTAGTAAAACTCCAATTGAAATAATACCTATGGAGGAATATTACCTCAAACAAAAAGACTATGTTGAAAGGATACGGGATTTGGGTTCGAAAATTATCTTTCACCCTCCTATGCATAAGCAAATCCTGATGAATTGGCTGGAATCCATATCAATCGATTGGCCAATCTCAAGAAGGAGATATTACGGAACGGAGATCCCAATCTGGTATTGTAAGAATTGTAATGAGCCTCAGGTTCCTGAACCAGGAAAGTATTACAAACCTTGGAAGAACCAGAGCCCTATTACAAAATGCGTAAAATGCAGTGCAACTGAATTTGTGGGCGAGGAAAGAACCTTCGATACCTGGATGGATTCCAGTGTATCGCCTCTTTACGTGTCCAAGTACAAACAAGATGAAGAATTCTTCAGAAAGACGTATCCAGCGACAATAAGGCCCCAATCAAAGGACATTGTACGTACTTGGCTTTACTATACCATTTTGAGATGTGAACAGCTCACTGGCAAGTCACCATGGGATGAGGCATGGATAATGGGATACGGTTTGGACGAGCATGGCACTAAAATGAGCAAGAGTAAAGGAAATGTGATAGATCCTCTACCAATCATCCAAAAATTTGGCGCTGACACTTTCCGTTTCTGGAGTGCAAGCGAAATTAACCTCGGTTATGATTTCAGATGTTCAGAGCAAAAAATAGAAATAACAAAAAAGTTTCTAAACAAGCTCTGGAATATTTCCAGATTTCTGTCTAGTTTTCCTCTCATAAGATCTGGAAAAACTAGTCCTTCTGACAAATGGATACTTTCTGAGCTTGACAGACTTGTAATTGAATGCAAAAAGGGGTATAGTGAATACAACTTCTTTATTCCGGCAACTGCAATCAGAGAATTTACTTGGAATCTTTTTGCTGCCCATTACATAGAAATGGTAAAAGGTAGAACTTATGGTTCTGATTTTACAGAGGACGAACGCGACGGTGCCATATTCACACTTCACAAAATACTTTCTACGTTACTAATCCTACTAGCCCCAATAACACCGTTCATTACTGATTACTTGTGGCAGAATCTTTATTCCGAAAAGACTATTCATAATGAAAAATTTATTGAAGTAGAAAGTCAAGAAGACTGGACCAAGTTCACAAAGGAAATAACAACATTCAATTCTGATATTTGGAACAAAAAGAAAGATATGAGTCTATCATTAAAAGATTCGATCGAAATTGCAGTGCCCTCAAACCTTGAGCCTTTTGCAAAGGATCTAAAGGCAATGCACAACCTAAAATACTAATTTTGTAAATCAACTAACAGTTGAAGGCTACTGTAATTTGGAGGCATGGAGGGTCTGATGTCTTATCTTATGAGGAAGTAAAAGATCCCAAGCCGAAAAAAAATCATGCGATAGTTAGAGTAAATTGCTGTGCGGTAAATCATCTGGACATTTGGGTCCGAACCGGCCTACCTGGCATGACCCTCTCGTTTCCTCACATCTTGGGGTGCGATATCTGTGGCACTCTTGTCGATGGATTTGGAAGTTTTGGGAAGGGTGAAAAGGTAGTTGTCTATCCCGCGGTAGAAAGTGATGCTCCTAGAGTTTCATTTTCTATCATTGGAGGATTCAGCACGTATCAAGGTGGATATGCAGAATTGATGCAAGTTCCTCAGAGAAACATTGTAAGAAAACCTGGTTGGTTAACAGATGCCGAAGCCTCATCTCTTAATGTATCGTACCTTACCGTGTGGAATATGTTAGAACGATCAAGGTGTAAGAAAGGTAATATTATTCTTATCTGGGGTGCAAACAGCGGAATCGGTTCTGCTGCAATTTTACTTGCCAAGGCAAAAGGGCTTAAAGTCATTGCAGTTGCTTCAGATAAGATGAAAGTAGATTTTGCAAAGAAATTAGGGGCAGATTTTGTAGTAGATAGAACCAGGTCAGAAGTTGCCAATGAAGTCATAAATCAAACCGATGGTAAAGGAGTGGACGCGGTAATAGACCATGTGGGCCTAAAAACATGGCCCATAAGTATCGAAGTCTTGAAAATAGGCGGAAGAATGATTGCCTGTGGAACCACAACTGGTGGAGATGCTACAGTAAACATTAGATCTTTTTACAGTAAGGAGGCTCAGATCATAGGTGCATATTTAGGTTCAAAATCACAGCTTGTTGCACTCCATAGATTCATGAAATTAAAAAGGATACGGCCAGTAATTGACGACATGTTTGATTTAAAAGATGCGTCACTTGCTCACCAGAAGATGGAACAAAGCAGTCAATTTGGCAAAATAGTTCTAAAAATTCCTAGTTAACAAATTGTCTACAGTCACAATCAAGAACTAGACATGTCTCTTTGGTTCTAATATGATCATCCATTGAATGGCCACAGTTAATGTTCTTGCAAGTACGCCTGGATTTTTCTCTTTCTACTACTTTTTGAGCTATCCCGTTTGCCTTTTCTTTTGAATACCCTTTTTTGTCTATGTAATAATGAACTACTCGATTGTAAAGTTCATTTGGATCAAATTTGTGGTTCATCATTGTTATCACAAAAATAAAGTAGTGCCATAGAGTTGTTTTGGCATTAGTCAGTGGAACAGCTTCTCGTTCTCACGTAATATGTTAAGAGCTGAACCAGCCTGGAACCATTGTATCTGAAAATCGTTGTACGAATGTCTTAGCGAGATCTCTTCTTTAGAGCCATCTTTGTGACGAATAATACAATTCACAGGCTTTCCAGGTTTGAGATCTTTTAGACCAACTAAGCTTATCCTATCTGTTTCCATAATCTTGTCATAATCTGAGGAATTCGCAAAAGTGAGTGCAAGCACTCCCTGTTTTTTCAGGTTAGTTTCATGAATACGCGCAAAGCTTCGTGTAATGACAGCGACGCAGCCCAAGTATCTTGGTGACATTGCTGCATGTTCCCTACTACTACCTTCGCCGTAATTGTTGTCCCCAATGACCAACCACTTCAGTCCTTTTTCTTTATACTTTCTTGCAATAACAGGAAATGATTCTGTGTTTCCAGTTAACTGATTTCTTCCTTTTCCTACCTCATTTGTGAATGCATTAATAGCACCAAGAAATATGTTATCACTTATCTTATCTAGATGCCCTCTATACATCAACCACGGACCAGCTGGAGAAATATGATCTGTGGTACACTTTCCCTTAGCCTTTAGGAGGATCTGTAATTCAAGGAAATCTTCACCGTCCCATTTTGGAAATGGTTCCAGCTTTTGTAACCTACTGCTTTCTGGATTTATTATCACTTCTATCTCTTCTGGGTTTTCAGAAGGAAGAATGCAGGCATCTTTGATACTCTTGAATCCTTTGGACGGCACTTCTGGTGCTCTGTTTGGCGGATTGAGTTTGAATTCTCTGCCCTCAGGAGTTTTCAAAGTATCTTTAAGTGGATTAAATGATAGCTTGCCGCCAAGTGCTATGGCAACTACAAGTTCGGGACTGCCCATGAAACTCATTGTTTCTCGTCTTCCATCATTTCGTCCAGGGAAGTTTCTATTATATGATGTGACGATGGTGTTTGGCTCTCCTGGTTTGAGCTCAGGTCTTTTCCACTGTCCTATGCAGGGCCCACAAGCATTTGCTAACACCGTAGCGCCTATGTTGGTCAGAATTTCCATCTGGCCGTCACGTTCTATTGTAGCCCTTATTTGCTCTGATCCTGGCGTAACAAGAAGTGGAATCTTTACCTTTATTCCCTTAGACTTGGCTTGGTCTGCAACATTTGCTGCTCTTGTCATGTCCTCATAGGATGAATTTGTACAGCTTCCGATGAGCGCCACAGATATGCTGTCGAGATAATTATTCTTCTTCACCTCTTCTCCAAGTTGTGATATTGGTCTTGCAAGGTCTGGAGTATGCGGCCCTACAATGTAAGGTTCAAGTGTGGATAGATCTATCTCAATTATCTTATCAAAATACTTTTCTGGATTTTCTTCAACTTCCTCATCTGCGGTAAGTAGCTCTCTGTTTGCATTGGCAAGATCTGCTATCTTTCCTCTACCAGTCGTCCTGAGGTAAGTTTCCATTTTTTCGTCATATGGGAAGACTGAACATGTGGCTCCAACTTCAGCTCCCATGTTTGTTATTGTGGCCTTACCAGTACAGCTAATTGATCTTGCGCCAGGTCCAAAATACTCTATAACTGCATTTGTTCCGCCTGAAACTGTCAGCTTCCAGGTAACGTACAGTATAACGTCTTTTGGAGCAGTCCATCCACTTAGCTCTCCTTTCAGATAAACGCCAATTCTCTTTGGATACAAAAGCTCCCACGGAAATCCCGCCATAACTTCTGCTGCATCTAGTCCTCCTACTCCCACAGCTAACATTCCAAGACCACCTGCGTTTGGAGTGTGGGAGTCAGTTCCTATCATTAGTCCTCCCGGAAAGGCATAGTTCTCAAGTACGACTTGATGAATTATTCCTGCTCCTGGTTTCCAGAAACCAATTCCATATTTTCTTGAAGCTGATTCAAGAAATTTGTATACCTCACTGTTTTCGTCTAGAGCAGTCTTTGTATCTACGTCTCCCCGAACTCTTGCTTGAATGAGATGATCACAATGTACGGTAGTAAGAAGTTTCGTTAGTTTAAGGCCAGACTGCATGAATTGGAGGATTACCATTTGTCCTGTTACATCTTGTAGTGCTACTCGATCAGGGCGCAGGAACACATAGCTTTCACCTGGTTCTAGATTCTTTGTTGTTTGAATGTTATCAAGATGACCGATCAAAAGTTTTTCTGTCAGTGTAAGAGGCCTATTTACCATCTTCCTATATTTTGTAATATTTTCTTCTAGTCCTTTGTAAACTTCCGATACAAGTTCGGGAGTAGTTTCTATGGCCATTACAATGCTACGGATACTCCGAATTTAATATAAATGGTGTTTTAACATTATGATATTTCAAAATCACCGGAATCAATTTTTCTTTCGTATTAGGTTTACAAAGTATTTGTGAAGAGAAATATCTGCAGTAAGTTCTGGGTGAAAAGATGTGCCGATGATATTTCCTTGTTTTACAGCTATTGTTTTTTCGTTGAATTTTGAAAGGATTTCTACATCCTTTCCTGCTTCCATTATAGAAGGTGCGCGAATAAAGACTCCATGAAACTTTGGTATTCCTATTTTTTCCATGGAAATTTCTGATTCAAAGGAATCTCGTTGTCTTCCAAATGCATTTCTCTCTATTTTCACGTCAAGAAAATCAAGCAAAGGTTGGTCCATCTCCCCAACTACTCTATCTTTTGCCTTTTTTGAAAGGAGAATTAGTCCAGCACATATGCCAAAAACGGGCATCCCATTAGCAATTTTTTCCTTAATTTTCTTCAATGAGCCGTTGACTAAGGAAAGTGTGCCTATAACAGTGCTTTCTCCGCCTGGAATTATCAGTCCGTCAAGGTCAGCAATCTGCTCTGGTGTCTTCACTTCATTCACGATCCCATCTATACCGAGTTCTTCTAGCGACATTTTTGTTGCCATAACGTTTTCCGCTACGTCTCCTTGGACTGCCAATATTCCTATGTTAAGACCGGTCATGCAGTACTTCCACGCTCTTGCATTCTAAGCTCTAGATTTTTTGTATCTAGTCCAAGCATCGACTGTCTTTCATCAATCATCTTTTGGGCTTCTTTTACCTTATCTGGATCTTCCCAGAAGGTTGTGGCTAGAACTATAGCTTGTGCCCTTTCCTTTGCATCTTCTGATTTGAATATACCAGAGCCTACAAAAATTCCGTCACAACCTAAGGTCATAAGATACGCGGCGTCTGCTGGTGTGGAAATTCCACCGGCGGCAAAGTTAACTACTGGTAACCTACCTAGACTTGCGGCTTCTCCCACGATGGAATATGAAACTTTTAACTCTCTGGCTACGCTTATCAAGTCTTGATCATCGCCAGCCTCATAGATTGACTTTATTCTTCTTAATTCACTGTTGACATTTTTAATGTGAATCACAGCTTCTGCAACATTACCTGTTCCAGGTTCTCCCTTTGTCCTAATCATCGCTGCACCTTCTTCAATTCTTCTAAGAGCCTCGCCGAGGTTTCTGGCGCCGTTTACAAATGGAGTTGTGAAACCCCACTTCCATATGTGGTGTGTCTCATCTGCCGGAGTTAGAACTTCTGACTCGTCTATCATATCCACATTTGCTGCCTGCAAAACCAATGCTTCGTAGACATGCCCTATTCTACATTTTGCCATAACAGGAATTGTAATAGAATCCATAATTTCTTGAATAATTCTAACACTTGCGGTTCGAGCAACTCCACCTGCTTTTCTTACATCTACTGGCAGTTTATCTAATACCATCACAGCGACCGCTCCTGCGTCCTCTGCTATCTGAGCTTGTTCAACTGTAGTGACGTCCATTACAACACCATTTTTTAACATGTGCGCAAAACCACGTTTCAGAATAGACGTTCCTCGCCTGGTATTGAACGAACCTATCTTCTCCTCTACTATTCCTTTAGTATCGCCTGAATCGCCAGAAAGAGGGATCATGAGTTCTGATCGGTTCTTAGGCTATTTATTTTATTATTTCTGTGATTATTCCGTCTAAGTTGCTTTGTACTTGATTCATTATAGGAGGAATGAAGTCTTGGGAAGCGTTCTGCTCTGGCCATTGTAGGTTTACTGATTTGCCATCAAGGATAACCTGTAATCCAAATTTATCGTACTCACTAAGATCGTTTTTGACTTGATAAGATGTTTGGGGTATTTCTACAAAACCAGTCTCTTTTATCAGTGCAATCAATCTCTTTAGTTCCTCTTTTGAAAGTTGGTATTTTCTTTCTGGTTCTGTATACCCGTTTTTGGTCAGACTATATCTAGCCTGTCCGTTGGCATCGATTGTTAGCACCTCAGCCTTTTCCGCACCAGTACTCTGCGTGGGCCCAAACGATATTTTCTTGAGATGCATCTTGTCATATTCTATCGAAATAACATCGTCCGAATTGACAGCAGTAATCGGAATTTCTGGCCTGAGAAGCTGCGGGACAACGATAAATATTGCAGCCAAGACTGGAATTGCTCCCAATATTAGAACTATCGGACGTACCAAAAAACTCGCCTGTTATTATCTGATAACTGTGTTAAGATGAACACGTGGTTGATCCTGACGTATCTAGTGAGAGAGCGGATAACGTCATTATTGCAAGGAAGTAACAACAAATGATAGAATCAGGGTCGCATCAATAAATCTTCAGAAACCAAGTAAATTAAAATTCAAGTGTATTTATGTCCATTACGTGGGGTCGTAGCCTAGCCAGGTATGGCGACAGGATACATCACATGATCACCGCTAAGGGCTCCAGTGGTTCAACAAGCTTCACTGACGCAAGGATGATGTAACAGTTTGGAGCTGTAGTGACCCGTGTGTCGCCGGTTCAACTCCGGTCGGCCCCACCATGTTTAGATCTACGATTTAGCGAACAGTTATAAGGAAAAAGTGACCAAGTAAGACTTGAACAAGATGGGGGCTAATTACATTCATATTTTCATACACGGGGTATGTTCGATTTGAGTCGAGGCAACTTCCCTACTTTTGGTGCTTCCAAAACGGGAACGTATGTATCAACTCTGAAAAACTATAACCTGCCTCCTTTTATCCTGGAAAAAGTCGCGGCTGATTGTAAATCCGACTTGATCAAAAAAGGCAGGATAGAAGAACGGCTGCAAAGCATGAATGACGCTGCTCTAGAACTTCTTCACAAGGTTTTTGTTGATTGCGCGGAAGATGCTGATGGTGTTTTCGCTAATTATCGCTTTTTTGCATATATTTCAAGCATGTTCCACAAATGTGAGATTTTGCTGAACGAGAAGATCCCTGGTTCATCGACCAAGGTCCACAAGGTCCCCATTGCTGTGAAAAATAATGGCATGTACGTTGCTGTTGGTTATAACAAATCAAGTGGCGGTCCAATATCAAAAAGGGAGGCTATCAAGTTCTATGAAATGGTTGATGACATCAAAAAGGGCGACCATGGGAATCAGCTTTCTGAGGGAATTTTAGGTTCTTCCGTAGGCTTTGATGGCGAGGCTCTTGTTAATTTAGAAAAGCTAAGCAAGTCTCGCAAGAAAGATCCCCAAAATAAAATAGATTTCAAGACTGCAAGTTTTGAAAATAGGATATATTCTGTCACAAAGTGCTAGTGCTTCTTCTTAGCCGGACAGAATTTTGTATGCACTTGTTTTTCTGCACTTAATGTTGTTTCATTTTCATGAAATAATTTTTTTCCACAGTCTGGGCAAAT
>MNJS01000045.1 GCA_001920395.1 Thaumarchaeota archaeon 13_1_20CM_2_39_20 | reverse complement strand
AAGGAGTGAAAGCTTTGGCAAGATATGACATTCCAAGTGAAGGGACAAACTTGGAACAAAAATTGCAGGAACAAATCACTAGGTCAATACAAAATGCGGTGGACTCCAAAAAGATTGGAATAGCCTTTTCTGGTGGAGTTGACAGCTGTCTTCTTGCAAAAATCACAGCAGATCTAGGTTATGAGGTATTACTGCTGACAATTGGATTTGATAATTCACATGATATTAAATTCTCTCGGGGCATGGCGGTTTTGCTGGGTTGCAAGCACTTGGTAGAAACAATTTCTGAAAAAACGTTTCCATTAGTAGTAAGAAGAATTAAGCGGATAATTGAGACTGATAACCTCTCTTGGAACGAAAATTGTATTGGCTTTCACTATGTATCTAAGCTTGCAAAAAAACATCGTATCAAAAAAGTGCTCACTGCAAACGGAATAGATGAACTTTTTTGTGGCTACAACTCATACAGGGAAGTCATTAGTCAAGGCGAGAAGGCTGTTGCAGCAATGATGGAAAAGAAACTAGATAATGAAATCAAGATGATGGAGGCTGTGAATTCTATAACATTGGAGTTTGGGATCCATCTGCTCCAACCATTTCTCTCAAGAGAATTCGTAGAATTTGCAAAGGAAATATCCCTTGATGAAAAAATATGGGGTCCAGATGATTTGATGAGAAAACACATAATTCGTAAATTGGCATTATTGACTGGTGTCCCAAAGGAATCTGCACTCAAAAGGAAAAAAGCATTACAATATGGATCTCTTATTCACAAGAATCTTATGAAGATCAGGAAAACTTGGAACAGGACTTCCTAACTATATTGTGGACATTTTTTATTATTTGACTTGACGAGCCAAGATGATTTTCAGGAATGAAAATTTTCTCCATCTCTTCTTCCGTAAGATAAGATGAAATCGCTGAGTCATTCTTTACAGCATCACTGAAATCTGTACCATCTTCTGAAGAAGCAAACGCAACTCTTTGAATATCTCTGTACGCGTCAAATCGTGGCACTCCTTTCTTTATGAGTTCATCAAGTACAAATTCCGCGAAAATCTGGCCGCGAGTGATCCCTAGATTTTGTCTTATTCTTCCTTCATTAACGTGCAGTCCATTTAGAATTTTTATCATCGTCTCCAGCATTTCGTCTATTAGTATGGAGCTTGTTGGAAGTATGAATCTCTCATTTGCAGAATTGGAAAGATCTCGCTCATGCCAAAGTGGGATGTTCTCAAATGCTACAGAAATTTGGCTGCGTAATATCTTTGAAAGTGAGGTAACACGTTCACTCTTTACTGGATTCCTCTTGACTGGAACTGCACTACTTCCCATCTGACCCTTTCGAAAAGGTTCCGAAACTTCATCTATCTCAGTTCTCTGCAGATTGCGTATCTCTACAGCTATTTTCTCAAGGGTAGATCCTATCAAGGCCATACCAAAAACATATTCAGCGTATCTCTCGCGGGGAACTATCTGAGTTGCCACATCGGCTGGAAATAAAGAAAGCTTCTTTGCCACTCTCCTTTGGACTTCCAAAGCTTTTGAACCCATCAAAGATCCGGTTCCAACTACGCCCAGCGTTTTACATATCAGAACTCGTTTCTTGAATTCCTCGATTCTTTCAACATGCTTTGACATTTCAAGTGCCCAATTTGCAAATTTTAAACCAAATGATATTATGCTTGCATGCTGACCATGGGTCCTTCCCACTGCGGGAACATCCTTGTATTTGATAGCAAGTTGAGACAAAATCAAAGCTAATTTTGCAACTTTGGATTCGATTATACTGATAGCATCATGAATTTGTAGAGAATTGCTAGTGTCAACCAAATCAGTGCTCGTTAAACCATAATGTATCCACGGTTTCGCCGATGGCTTGCATATTTCACTTAATGATTCTACTAACGCGGCCGTGTCGTGATCACTTTTTGTCTCTAATTGTTTGACTCTGTTCACAGTAATTTTTCCAGATCTTGTCATTAACGAAATGTTTCGCGCCGCATTCTTTGGTATCATTCCAATTTCTGACTGTGCGTGGGCTACAGCGGCTTCTATCTCTAATTGATATGTGAGTTTCCTCCGTACATCAAAAATTTCCTTCATTTGTTTGGTTCCATATCGTCCGGAATCGATAGGTAGGATTGCCATAACTGAGATGGATTATTCTAGGAAAATAAATCTACTTGATACGGATTACACAGTAGCAAGTAATACTAGTCTTTTATACCAACAGTCTAAGCAGGGCATATAGACATTAAGAAGGAGAGGAACAATTTTAGTTATAATAAAGATGGTAGTAACAACGACTCAAATATGAAACCTTCGCTTTAGATAGCAAGAAGTTGCATGATTTGTACAGGCATGTTAGAAAACTGATAAAATAATAATCCAAAATAACTTGTCTTGCCCATGATTTAAATTGTGTAGAGATTCCTTTTTTCGCAGAAAGAAATGGGTACGCTGATTCCAAAAAAAGTAAAAGACATGGAATATCGCATAGAAGCGGATCCATCTCATGGTATGAAGGTTCCAGTTACCATATACGCTGATGAAGGATTGTTACAAAAAATGCTTACAGATAGAACAATCACACAGGCTGTAAATGTTTCAACCTTGCCAGGAGTTCAAAAACATGTAGTAGTATTACCCGATGGTCATGAAGGATATGGATTTCCAGTTGGAGGTGTAGCTGCCATGGACGCAGAAGAAGGAATGATAAGTCCTGGTGGGGTGGGTTATGATATTAACTGCGGTGTCAGACTTATCAAAACAAATCTTGACGAAAAAGATGTTAGGCCTAGACTGAGAGATTTGGTAACAGAGTTATTCAAATCAATTCCATCTGGTGTTGGGTCAAGAGGCGCGATAAAACTTAGCTCATCTGATCTTGATGAAGTCCTTGTAAAGGGAGTACAATGGGCAGTAGAACACGGTTATGGATACAAAGATGATGCTGATGTGTGTGAAGAGAATGGACAGATAAAAAACGCGGATCCAAGCAAGGTATCGCCTACAGCCCGTAAACGGGGATCACCTCAATTGGGGAGCCTCGGTTCAGGTAATCACTTTCTTGAGGTACAACGAGTAGAACAAATTAATGATAATGAGGCAGCCAAGAGAATGGGCATTTACAAAGAGGGACAAATCACAATATTGATCCATTGTGGTTCAAGAGGCTTTGGGCACCAAGTTTGTAGCGATTATCTCAGGGTCTCTGAACAAGCGCTCCAAAAATACAAGATTCGTCTTATGGACAGGGAACTTGCCTGCGTACCAAATTCATCAGAAGAAGGTGAATCATATCGAAAAGCAATGTTTGCTGCATTGAACTTTGCATGGAGTAACCGACAGATGATTACTCATTGGACAAGAAAGGCCTTTGAAAGAGTTTTCAAGCAAACTGAATCTGATCTGGATATGCAACTAATCTACGACGTAGCTCATAATATAGCAAAGGTAGAAAAGCACAAGATAGACGGCCAACTCAAATCTGTAGTTGTTCACAGGAAAGGAGCAACGAGAGCCTTTCCTAAAGGCAGAGAAGAAATACCACAAAAGTATAGGGATCTAGGGCAACCTGTTTTCATACCGGGTTCAATGGGCACTGGAAGCTGGATTCTTTTAGGAAAGCCACGTTCAATGGATCTAAGCTTCGGTTCAACAGCTCATGGTGCAGGTAGAATGATGTCCAGATCTGCAGCAAGACGTAGTTTTACTGAAAATCAAGTTCAAAAATCATTAAGCGATAAGGGAATTTTCATCAAAGCTCTTACAAGGGAAGGAGTAGTAGAAGAAACACCAGAGGCATACAAGGACGTGGACGCTGTTGCAAACGTTTCGCATGAACTTGGGATAGCAACCAAGGTAGCTAAGCTTGTTCCTATTGGGGTAATCAAGGGATGACCGAAGAAGACAGAGAGCTAGAGCTTTTGAAGGCAAAAAGGTTACTAGAGATGAAAAAAAATATCTCTCAAAGACAGAGATCTGAGGAGTCAAAACCGAAGGATTCACCAGTAAAAACCCCCTCTCCTCGAGAAATCGTGGTTAAACAACTTGGGTACCGGGGCCTTGAGGTACTCGAAGAGGCAGAAGCGCAATTTCCTGAAGAAACTAGAATTGTAATAGCGAAGCTAGCTGAACTTATTCAAGCCGGAGAGATTGCTGAAATAATTGACGGTGGTAAATTACTGACGCTCTTTCGATCTTTAGGAATTAGAGTACGTGTACAAACCAGTATAAATATTGAGCAAGATGGAAAGTTGGTATCTTGGTCTGATAAATTAAAGGGAACTCGTAATGCAGAATCCCAAGAGACTCATACTGGCGAGAATCCCTAGCAACTATATTAAGCGGACAAACAGAATTTTTTTGATGTGCTTGGCTAACCGCAAGACAGAAACAAGTTTAATTACAATTTGTAAAGGATTTCTTTTTCATGAATGGTAGATCGACCATTCTTGAAATTGCCACAACAAAATATGAGACTGATAGGGAACTCGTTTCCTTGGCAATGGATAGCCTGCAAGCTCTTTGCGGAGTGAAAGACGGTTTTCTGATAAGTAATCCAATGGAAAGGTTTGGTTGGGCATTTTTTAAGATTTTAATCAAAGCTGAGTTGCTATCTGCAATTCAACTAAAACTTGGAGATCAGATCGCACGTTCCAAAGGAAAAAAACAGGAAGAAAAATTTGTAACTTTCATGACAAACTTTTTCGAATACAAAAATGCGAAAGTAAAAGTGAAGATGCTGGAAGACTAAACCCTTCTTCCTCTTTTGCCACCTTTTTTTCGGGTTGTATCATGAGGAATGGGAGTTACATCATCAATTCTTCCTATCTTGAAACCCCCCCTTGCTAGCGCTCTGATTGCGGCTTGTGCACCAGGTCCAGGAACTCTTGAACCCACTCCTCCGACGGCTCTTACTCTTATGTGGAGTGCGGTGAAACCCTTATCGCGAGCAGCTTCCACCACGGCGGCAGTTGACTTCATAGCTGCATAGGGCGAGGATTCATATCTGTCAGCGTTAACATGTCTTCCACCGGAACTGATTGCAACAGTTTCGGCTCCAGACAAGTCAGTCATATGAACAATAGTGTTGTTATAACTGCTGTAAATGTGAGCTATTCCCCATTTTTCCTTGGTTTCTTGTTCAGACAACATTTCCAAACTCTTTGACGGGTTTAAAAAACATTAGGATCTGAGATGAATCCAACCACATCTAGAGATAACTCTCTCTCGTTTTTCCTCTATGTACACGACCCTTTTGCCGCTGGTAACGTAACCTATTTCGTACAGCGACATGTTGGAGCCCTTAGCAAGATTTCTAACTTTATGGAGGTTTCTTGGAGAGATCGTGGCAACTATTTCATATTCCTCTCCGCCGCAAAAGATAAGGTCTGCCAGATTCATTTTATTTTTTTTTGCAAAATCAACTATGTCATCTTCTACAGGAAGATTCGTTATAACAAATCGATTCTGGCTTTGTTTACTCATGTCGTTGAGTGTTATAGAAAGCCCATCGCTTGAATCCATGGAGGATGAAAAATATTTTGCAGCTTTTAAACCAAATTCTAACTTGGGAGTTGGTCTGAAAACCTTTTCTTTACATTTCTTTGCGAACTGGGAATTGGTATGCACCTTACCTAAGATAATTTTCAGCCCTGCGGAACAATAGCCAAAAGGGCCGGATGTCACAATGATATCCCCTCTCTTTGCGCCTCCCCTACCTGGTATCTTTTTTCCTGCTCCAAACATGGAAACCTCAATGATGATTTCTTTGCCCTCATTTACGTCGCCACCTACTATCTGTACACCGAATTCGCCAGAAGATCGTGCAAAACCTTCAGCCAATTCATTTACTTGACGGAGACTGAATCCTCGGGGTATTGCTAAGGAGATTGTAGCATACCGAGGCTTGATTCCTTTGCAGGAAAAGTCACTTACACACGCAGCTAGGCTTTTCCTGGCCATTTCTCGTAATCTCATACCTGGAGGAACATCAGTACTTTGGGTTAACATGTCAGATTTCACGGCAAACTTGGTATTGGCTAGTCTAAGCATCTCCAAATCTTCTGCTACAAATCCTGACTTCTTTCCGAAACGTTGCTGAAAAATCCTAATGATTTCTACTTCGTCTGGCTTGTTCATAGCTTTGATTAACCAATTTGGAAACTTGTTTCTGAATAGACTTTGCTTTATTCGAATTGTTGGACTCTACCGAGACTCTCATGACGTGCTCTGTATTTGATTCTCTGACAAGTGCCCAACTGTTGTCATCTATTATGCACTTGATGCCATCTAGTGTTATCATCTCGCTAAATTGCTCTCTCATTCTTTTCGATAAAATCTGCATTGTTTTTTTATGGAAACGCGAGTCGACTTTAATTTTGGACCGTAGTTGATAATATCCTTCCATGAATCGCACCATATCATTAAATTGCTTGGTTCCGACCATGGATGCTATAAGACCGCTTGTGAGCAAACCGTCCCTACACATGTTAAATTTTGGTAAAATGAATCCGGCACTACTTCCTTCTCCTCCAGCTTGAGAGTTTGTCCGTATCATTAAATCCACAACGTTAGCTTCTCCAACTTTTGATCTTTCAACATGTCCTCCTTCATCATTAATAAATTTCTCAATTGCAACACTGGTATCTATGCTGAGAACAAATTTCTTGCATTGCATTTCAAGAACTTTCGCAATTCCTAAACCCAAAGTTACGTCAGACGCTTGTTTTTTACCGTCCTTTACTACTACAAGTCTGTCGCCATCTAAGTCAAAAGCGAATCCAATGTCAGATCTTTTTGAAGCTCGCACCAGATCTAGCAATTTGTCGTATGTCGGATCAGGTCCTCGAGAGGACTCGCCAGGTTTTTCGTTTATTGTTCTAATCTTACATCCTAGCCTTTTGAGCAGCTGTGGTGCTACTTTGAAAGCAGCACCGCCCCCAACATCAAGCGCAATTCTAGGTTTTGCTTTTACACTTCCAATTAAACCTACTACCTCTTCCAAATAATCTGATTTGGTTTCTAATTCGGTACCAATTTTCCCTTTTGGAAAAGGTCTTTCCTTGATCATATATTCCAGTTCTGATTCGTTAATTCCTCTACCATCCACTACGAACTTTAGTCCGTTCCATTCCAAAGGATTGTGAGATGATGTTATAATTAGACCTGCCCCATACTTTCTAGACTCTCTGAATACCTCTGGTGTCGGAGCTACTCCTAAATTGTAAACTGCAACACCTCTCTCCATCAAGGAAGCTATTGCTACATTGGATAGGATATTACTTGATGGCCTAGTATCGCAAGCTACGACACATTTTTTTAATTTAATGAGACGTGAAAAATTCCTGCAATAATAAATGATGTCATTAAGACTAAGATCATTTCCAAAAATTCCGCGAACTCCAGAGATTGATACTTTCAACGAGTCCAAAACACAAAGGCTTTTTATAAACTCTGATGGCAATGCGAACCAATGCCTCGATAGCTCAGCCTGGTAGAGCGAACGCCTCGTAAGCGTTAGGCCGCGGGATCGAATCCCGCTCGAGGCTTTTCACAAGTTACACAGTTACAAAACAGTTGTCGGTAAAAGCAGATCTACATCATGATAAAATGTGCTAATATTCACAATACTTTAGTATTGATCATTTTCCTCGTCAAGAGTTTCTATATCAAATTCAAGTTCTTTTGCCAGTCCCTTCCACCACGCCGAGATTTCTGTCACGCCTGCTCCCATCTGTCATAAACCAATCTACATCTTTATAGATCTGTCGGTTATTTCATACTCGTTATGAAATTAGTACTAGGAAATTAGATTTTGGAAGATAATTATTAACTGAAATTATAAAATCATATAAATTAAAAATCTATAGATGTTTTTACTTTTACATTTTGCAAAACTATTTCAAAATACAGAAAAAGAAATCCAGCTGCTTATAGTTCTAATCCGAAAGAATCTGCAAGACTCTGGAATTTTCCATATGATTCCAAATATTGCTTGCCCTTTGGAGTGATAACAAAAGTATTCTTTCCATCATATTCAATCTTGTTTATTAGACCGGCACCAGTAAGATTCTCCATAAATTTCGAGAGTCTTGAATGCGATAAATTGGCCCTTGTCAGAAGGGCTGTTACGTTAATTCCGTTTACACCGCATTCCTCAGTGACAGTAAGTAAATCTCTCACTATCTGCATGCTAGTTCTATACATGACCATATTTGGTAATTCTAGAGACTGGTGATATAAGGGTATTACTCATTATTGCTTTGGGACATATAGAGGGTAATTGAACTATATCGGAAGAGATTTTATGGCTTTTTAGCATCTAGGTAGTGTTGGATTTTTCATGTGTGGAAGGATGTTCTAAATGTTGCATTGATAGAGAGTATTATCCATCAGTTGAATTTGGTAAAGTGGGAGTACTAATACTGCAAGATGAAAAAGACAAAATCGAACTTTTAGCAAAAAAACATGGTATCAAAATTATCATCCTACCTAGGATAGGTATGTCATACAAGGAATTGGATAAACCTGACCAGATCCTTGCCTATCAGCTTATGGGGGTAGAACCAAATGGAAACACATGTCCGTTTCTTGACACGGAAAGTAATGAAAGGTCTCCTCACGGAGGTTATAGATGTAAGATATATGAAAACAGACCACTTGCTTGCCAGGCGTATCCTGTAATTGAACGTTTTCCAGTTATGTTGGATCCGAAATGCAAATTTTGTGAAACCTGTAGTGCTCCTTCTGGAAACATAAATTCTGAGCTAGAATCTTTAATCCAAATCCAAAGAAAAATGAGAACCGATGCTACACACATATGGAGATATGCCACAGGGATTGGTAACAAAGAAAATAAAGATCAGATAAAAACTGGCTGGTTCTTAGTTTGATTTATTGACTCTTTCGTGAGTGCCAGGATAATATTCGAAAAGTTTTTTCGAGTAACACTTGCCACACAAAAGACCTTTCACACTCCAATCTTGCATTGGCTGGTATACATGATCCAAAACAGCATTACATAAAGAGCACTTCTGTGTTTCTCCCATGTTAATAAAATTCATAACTTTTCGTTATAAAAATCATGTTAAACCACCGTACTTCGATATTTAATAAGAGTAGAAACCATGGAAATGCATGCAACAACGCAGCATTGCAGTCTTTGAAAATTCTATCAAAAGCGAAGGTACAAGGAAAACATACAGACATGCTCTAACAAAATTCAAGGAATACTACAAGATAAAAGACTTTGACAGCCTGCTTACCATTACTGATGAGAAGATTCAGGTAATGCTGGAAGATTATCTCTTTCATCTAAAAAAGCTAGTCTCACCAAATTCCATCCCTACTATAATGGCTGGAATTGAGCTCTTCTTTCTCATGAATCGAAGGACGATACAAACCAAGATCTTGCACAAGATGTATCCGTCAAGAGTAAAGATAACTGGCAGCAAAGCTTGGACCACACAAGATGTCTCCAGGATTATCCAGTTTGCTAGTTCAAAAAGAAATCGAGCCTTGATTCATTTTGTTGCTTCAACTGGCGCAAGAATTGGTGCAATTGAAGCTCTACAATTACGTCATGTAGTAGACATGCCAGACAAGTGTCAAGCTGTTACACTTTACGACGGAACAAATGAAGAATATACTGCGTTTCTTACACCAGAAGCTTCTAGCATCTTGTCAGAATATCTTGAAGAAAGAAGAAGAGATGGTGAAGTTTTGCTACCCCAAAGTCCAGTCTTTCGCTCTACATACAGAATCGGAGTTCAAAAGGTAATACCACTTTCACGTGTAGGAGCAATAGGAATCATATCTAGGGCAATTAGAAAAGCCGGACTGTACCGAAACAAGGCAGGCAACAGGTACGAAATTCAGGCA
>MNJS01000017.1 GCA_001920395.1 Thaumarchaeota archaeon 13_1_20CM_2_39_20 | reverse complement strand
AAGGACCATCCCACCGGAAAGATTACCGCATAATGGTTGTATTCAACAAGAAAACGGCTGAGAAGCTAGTGAAAATAGCATCAGCAATTGCAAAGGACAAGAATGGCGAGATCTCGCTTCTTAGTATAGTGACGATACCCATTCAGATACCACTTTCGATGGGACAGGGATTCGCCGAGACCACCGTAAAATCTGTTGGTGAATTAAAGCACTCTTTGCCCCAATCCTCTGATTATAGATATCTGATAAGATTAACCCATGATACTACCGAAGCCATACTTGCTACAGTTGAAGAACAAGGAATTAACTTGCTTGTGATGGATTTCTATGATCTGCGTAACAACAGGAAATTACTCTCACTTACTACCTGTGACATACTAGGAGTACACATCAAAAAGGAATTTGAGAAGGAGATCTCAAATCTGGTAGTCTCCTACGACAAAGGAAGACACTCAGATTTAGGACTTGAAATAGCCCACTCCTTTTCTAATACCCTGGGAAGTAAGATTCGAATTATCAGAGGAGTTGTCGAATCGCCAGAAGAAGAGCGTGACATCCTAAGCAGGATTAACGAAAAAATGTTCGATTTGGATCTGCGAAAAGTTCCTGTCGAACGGGTTTATACAACAAGTCTTGACATCACAAAGGATCTGTTACAGAATCTAAATCAGAAACCAGAGATAGTAATCGTAGGAGCTGGAAATCAGGCAGACCAAGCATTCAGTCCAAAGACAATTGAGATTGTGGAAAAGTCTTTGTATAGTGTCTTTGTGGTTCGGAACTCTAGGTTATCAAGTATCAAGGCCAGGTACTTTTGGCATATGATTGCTCCACGACTGATGGAGAACAGAATAATTTACAAAATATATCGCATGTTATTAAAACTGGTCACACTTAGAAAGAAGACTCCTTCTCCCCACGAAGATTACTTTGCTCCCAAAATCTAGTCAATACTAAAATAGGAACCCATTGCATATATTATCAAGTGCGAGCTGGTGGACGAGGTACTGCTACGGCAGAGGAAACTCCTCCCTCCATGCAGCAAGCGCGATCAGGCGACTGATAGCCAGAGATGGCTGGCAACAGCACAGAAAATTATCCGACCTGGAGTACTGTGATGGCAAAACCTGAGGTTTCCAGCAAACGGAATGAAAAATCTGTCCCGCGCGGAGCAAGGCCAAATCAAACAATAAGCGCTGCACTTTGTTTAGGTAGGCCGCATAGCGAAATCTCGTAGAACAGAAGGAGGGTTACGGCTAGCACGCACTTTTTTTTTAACTGGTGTGATTCAGAAATAAAAATTGTTTTAAATAGGTGATTTCTTCTCGTCGTCTTTGTCCTCGCTTGATTTACCCTTTTCATCTGTTGCAGTGTTCGCATTATTCGTCTTCTTGTCATCGTCAAATCTATCTGCCCAATGTCTTCTTTCCTCGTATTCAATGGGCTTACTTGGACCTGTATCCTTGACTCTCTTTAGCGAGTCTTTCATCTTTTTATTACTCCACAAGAATATTCCTCCCGCAATTACCGCTGCGAAGGCTGCCATTGCATAAATTGTCATCGTTGAAAGACCGCCAGCTGTAGCGGTTCCAGTACTGCTTGATGCTTGTGCTGTTGTTGAAATAGCGGGCTCACCTTGGACATAGTATCCAAGTGCATGACCATCTACGTTTATGGTTCCTGAACTTGCCTTCTCATTTGTCTTGAGATGATACTTGGCATCTGCAGTAAAGTCCTCGTCGATATTTTTTACATGCAATGATCCCTGTTGTATTCCACTCTGTCCTGAAGCCAATGTGGTAATGGCCACTTTCTTGCCCCCGAAACCTAAGGCATCTGAATCCTTTACAACATATGATGGATCAAACAGAGTATCCCACTTGTCAATTGGCTGGCTCAATAGAGTGCTGGCGTCAATCAAGTTCTGGTTCAAATCAGTCTCTGCCTTGGTTCCCTTCAATATGTTGTATGCGTCTGGAACCTGGTTTTGTACGACACCAAGCGGGAAGTTAATCTCCAAGTCTCCATACTGCGTGGTGGGAATAACTACTGGATCAGTCATATTAAATCCAATCCAGGCTGCATCAAAAACAGTATTTTCAGTACCACCGCCCTTCTGCAAGATGTATCCTGTAACGGTTGGAGTAAGTGTTATGGTATAATCAATGGATGCACCCTTGTCATCGCCGTTTATCACAACTTTGTAGTTTATTGCCAACTTTGTAATAGTTGCAAGGCTCTTGTGATTTGCAAGCTGTGTGTTTAGCTGCTCCATAAATGACTTGATGCTTGTATTGTTATCGGAATTGTCAGTGAAATTAACAGTAATTGATTTGCCGTTTAGTGCATCCTTTAGTTTTCCACCATTTGAATAATCAAAGGATACATTTTTTGAAAATTTGAAGGTTGGAGTAATTGGACTGCCTTCAATAGGAAGATATGCGTTCAAATCAACGGTTGCCAATACTGGTACCATTGTTCCGAAAACCAACAAGCTCAAAACTGCACAAGCGACAAGGAGCCTAGTCACGGTTCAGATTTCTTTGGCTGAGAGTAATAAATCTTGGCATTAAATTTCATCCGCAAGAGTTTCTAAATTTTATTGGTAAGAGTAATATGGCACTTGACAGTTCTTAGTAACTTCATAGGGAAGCTAAATGATTACAATTCTTGCTGGCGGAACAGGTTCCGTAAAACTTGTACGGGGAATGTCTTCACAGACTCGTGACATTTCTGTTATTGCAAATGTTGGTGACAATTACTGGCTTTACGGTCTTTACATATGTCCTGACATCGATACTATTCTTTACGGATTGGCTGACATACTTGATACACAAAAAGGCTGGGGAATAAAGAAGGATACCTATGGCTTTTTGCGCCAAATGGAGGTGATGGGTGAAGAGACTTGGTTTAAGATTGGCGACAGAGACGCTGCCATTCATTTGATGAGAACAAACATGTTAAAAAATGGAAAGAACCTCTCCGATATTACAGAATGGATGTGCCGAAAATTTGCCATTGACACAAAGATAATTCCCGTTACTGATAACAGCGTTGAAACAAGAATCGTGACAAACAAAGGCGATCTGCACCTTCAAGAGTATTGGGTAAAGTACAAAGGGCAAGACAAAGTGGAAGGGATAAAATATGTCGGTGCAGACAAGGCACGCGCAAACCCGGCTGCAGTAAATGCTATACATGATTCCAAATTGGTGGTAATTGCACCAGGTAATCCCCTGACTAGCATAGGTCCAATTCTTTCGATCAAAGGAATCCGAAAGGAGTTGTCCAAATCTAAAAAGAAAGTAGTTGTGGTAAGCCCACTGATAGGAGGTTCTGCAGTAAGCGGACCTGCTGCAAAGTACATGGAAGCTGCTGAGCTTGAGGTTTCCGTGTATGGTCTTGCCAAGATGTATTCAGAGGTAGCATCACATATAGTCATTGATGCTTCAGACAGGACTCATATTAGAAAAATAGAGAACCTGGACATGAAAGTACATGAAACCAAGATAAAAATGAACGACAAAAAAGACGAAGACGCTCTTGCCCAATTTATTTTAAAACAAACGCATGTCTAAGTTACGAGTGGGTGCAATAGTACCTGTAAAAACTTTTTCAAGAGCTAAAACACGCCTAACTCTTTCAGATCAAAAAAAGGAAAAGATATGCCAGATAATGCTGGAATCGGTATTAGATACCATATCACAATCAGATGTAATCGAGAAAACTATCATTGTATCCAGGGACGAGACTGCACTTGGGATAGGCAAGAAATTTGGAGCAATTCAAATCTATGACACCGAAGAACTAGGTGTAAACAATGCCGTTTTGCTAGGCGACAATTACTATGCTAAGGAGAGCTTTGATGCAACACTGGTATTGCCTCAGGACATACCTCTCGTCCAAACCCAAGATATCAGAACATTACTTGAGATGAGAAACTCTGAGAGATGTGTTCTTGTTGTACCATCAAGAAAGTTTGACGGAACCAACGCGTTACTTAGGATGCCTGCAGATGTTATCAGGACACATTACGACGAAGACAGCTACAAGATCCACCTAAATAGTGCAGAAAAGAAGAACGCAAGTTCGGCTCTTGTCTTAATCAGAAGGATGATGTTAGATGTAGATGATCAAGATGACCTCTCGCTTGTCATCAATCATGACTCACCTGTCTCCAATCATATAAAGTCCGTATTGGATTCATAACACATCTATCACGTTTGCTTTATTTCAGCTGACTCTTTTTTTGATTCGATGTAGTTTAGAATTTTTATTATTATACATATCACTCCAGTCATCACAAGTATCCCCTCCATGGTACTAGAGAAAGGATTTGAAGACTCGTCACTTATCGAAGTTTGAGCTAGATTTGATACAAAAAAAAGATACGAGAATGTGAAATAGTTTGCTGCCCAATGAATCAGAACTGCGGGAGCAAATCCATATCTGACATAGACCCAACCTATTATGATTCCAGCAATTGACGCCTGTGAGAACTTGCCTGGACTCCACGGCGTGCCGGAAATGATATGAGCTGCTCCAAAAAATAATCCAATAGTTATGACAAGTATCATTGCTTTTCTATAGTTTGTTATACCAAGATAATGTGAGGGCCTCCACAGTGATTTGAAGAAGAGCTTCCATGATACCTGATTACAATACATCATATAAAGTGGAATCCCTACAAGTAAGATTCTAAACCCTGACTCTTCTGTCAATGGCGCAACTGTAAGCTGGAAAAAACGTATCAAACTATTGCCAGTCTGAGGAGATTCAATTTTTACGCCAAAGCTTTGCTGAACCAAGTCAACTAGTAAAGAAAACAAGATTAGAATTGTAAACCAGGTAATCATATTGACAAGCGCATTGTCCTTGAACGTTTTCCACCCTTCCGACATTACATGTGATAACGTTCTCATGAATGTGGTTCCAGGACCTAGAAATGAAATGGTAAATAAAAAAGCGTAGATTGCCCATGATATCATAAAGCCATCGCCAATCTCAAAGGAGACTGGCAACTTGTAGCCTATTCCTCCAAGAAAAAGATCAAATCCATTTATAGGATATTGAAAGTTAATCTCCTTTCCTAAATCAGAATCAAACATTACATAGCATCCAATGGGAAAGGAAAGAACCATCATTCCAAATATCACAGATACCAAGCCAGAATATGGAGTAGATAGGATCCTGTTTATCTTGTCTAGTTTTAACAAGTTAAACTCAATGAACTTCGATGGAAGCCTCGGGAAATCCGAGCTTTACTAGAGTGGATTTTATAGTATCTCTGTGATCCCCCTGAAGGAAGATGTATCCATCCTTTACTGTTCCACCACATGCATATCTTGCCTTTAATTCTCGTACCACCTTTCCAAGATCATTCATCTTTGGATTTACCCCTTCGATCATAGTACCTTTCTTTTTAAAACGTCTCTCTTCTATCCTTACAACGATTTGGGTTTGATCTTTTTCAAGTTCACCACAAGCACACAAATCATCGGGAAGTCCGCATGTATTGCAGATTACCGCCATTCAGAATAAAAAGACAAATTCCTACTATTAAGCCTTGTTCATGCCTATGTTTTTTATCTAGACTTGGATAAATCAAGATGTGTCTGAAGATCTTAGAAAAAAAGCCGTGGAGATGCTTCTAAACGGTGCTACACTTGTAGGCGAGCCCTGTCCATACTGCATGGGCGTTCGAATCATAAAAGACGGTAATGCCTTTTGTGTAAATTGCGGAAAGCAAGGAAGACAGGAAACACTCCAATCCACGCAAGAACCAGCTGGAAACAAAGACTCGCCCCTTGAGAAACTAGAACAGAAATTAAAGGAACTCACGAATGAGCTTTCAAGTGAAAAAGATTATGAAAAACAACAGCAGATTCTACGCTCTATAAGCGAGATAATCTCTGTTAAGGAGAAACTCAAGAAACTCTGATCACAAAAGTATTTATTTAAACTGCCTTAAGACACGATATCCATGAGCAGCAAAAAATCTGCACCTCTACCGGCTTCAAGTGCGGGTCTATTGAGATTCTTCGAAGATGAGACCAAAGGATACAAGATACGACCTGAAATAGTAGTAGCCATTCCAAGTGCATTAATTGCCATATCGTGGATTCTAAAAACAATCTTCCCACCATGACTGATAGCTCTGATAATGTGGCCCGCATTCACAAGCGGTACACCCTGACAACTTTTACGCCATCATCATACTACGTATCACTTGCTATTTCAATTGGTGTAGTCTGTCTTACGGTATACGTGTCATCGCTATATTATTTCAAGACTGACAAGAACTTGGTGTATGCCATTCCATTAACTTTAGGAGCATTGACAATTACTCAGTTAATTGACAGGAAAATTCTGAAGACTGAATATTCTAAATCCTTACACATGTCTGCATTTGGGAATCTTCTTTGGCTTGTAACGGTGTTGGGTGGCTTGCTATCCATGTATGTATTCTCAAAACCGCAGTTGGTATATCTTTACATCACAGAGGGGATGTTTCTTTTTGCAAGTTTTCGAATCGGCATATTTACGTCAACGATTGGCGCCAAAGTCAAAACAGCTTGGGCAATATGTCTGATACAGCCACTTGCAATCTTTTTTGCATTTGTTCCATATTATCTATGGATTCCAATGCTTGCAGATGCCAAGTCCCTGACTTTTGGTATTGCCTTTCTCTTGCTTGGTACTTCATGGACTATACTAAGCGACAGAGCCACAGGCAAGCTCTCACGGACCCACAAGATGCTTCAAGCATATGTGGCCGCATCGACTAAAAATGATCCCGCACAGATGGAGACAATCATAGAAGAACGCTCCGAAGAGTCTACGGTCTCTACATTCCAGATTGTATTTCGAGCAAAAAACATCGAGTGCAGACTAGTATTACCAGATGTCCATCCAGGACCCTTTCATCCAATCGGTGGAAGCAATATAACGTATCTGATATACAAGAATCTCAGTTCTTCTGCAATGGTTATGCATAGTGTATCTGACCATTCCCTTAATCTGCCATCAAAATCTCAAGTGGACCTGTACCTTTCTAGCCTGCAGAAAAGCTCTGCCATCCAACAGGGGGTAAAATGCACAAAGCCAGTCTCAGTACAGGTAAACAAGGCAAGAGCAGTGGGATTGCTATTTGACAAGACTGCTGTATTGATTCTTTCCTTGTCCCCGCATGGCATGGAGGATATACCATCCTATGTAAAGACAGAGCTTGAACAATACGGGAAAAACCGTGGATTTGAGCGAGTCTTAATTGTTGACAGCCACAATGCAATGGGTCAGATAATTCAAAGAAACGATGCCGATGATCTTCTAAAAGCTGCCAAGTCCAACTTGGATACTCTAATTGCCAAAGAAAAAATGGGACTTGAAGTGGGATACTCTAATTCGGAGTCTTTGAAAATTAGCACCGATGACCTTGGGCCGGGAAAGCTAGCTGTTATGTGTTTGAAAATAGGAGATGAGAAATTCTATCTTGGGTGGGCTGATTCAAATAACATGCAAAATGGCCTCCGAGAACATATTGCAAATCATCTCTCCAAAAATGGATATAATCTGCTTGAAGTCTGTACGTCTGATACCCATTACAAGGCACGAGAGGCAAGAAACAAGCATGGATATTTTGAGTTTGGAAGCCTGGCAAAGTTTGACGATATTTCAGCGTGGTTTTTGCAACTTGCAGAAGAGTCTGAGAGAAACCTCTCACCATCTTCCTTTGAGCTACTAGAGCAGGAAACAAGAGTAAAGGTCATGGGAGACAAGCAGTTTGAGGACTATTCAAAATCTCTTGACAGAGCCATGCGTATCACACAAGGCTTTCTTATCGGAACCACGATACTATTCCTTTACACGTTACTTTGAGAATAAAATTCGTCAATATTCCCAGAAAACTCCTCACAAAACGAATCAAGTTGATGTATTGGAATAATTGGAACACCCTCTAAAAATTTCATATCTTGTTGGTACAGTGTTACAATAGCTGGAATTGCTGCATGAACCTTTTCTTTTGCTAAAAACTTTCTTGTCCTCTCAATTTGTTTTACGACCGCAGACTCTAGCGATGACTGGCTCATTTTATTCCAATGCTTGCAATCAATTAAAATTGCCGTCCCAGACTTGATTCCTACCACATCTATTTCCATTCTAGGATTGGTAAGGATTACATTTTTATCAGTATCAAAGTCTCTGCTCTCAAGTATTTCTGCTGCCAGCGACTCAAAATCCTGCCACTGCAATAAACGCGACACTTCGTCAACTGCAGCCCCCATCGATATGGCCAAAAGAGCTGCCTTTAGCCTGTCATTTTCTTTGAAATATATCATGTTATCTTGGTAGGTTCCAATTCCGTTTTGCAAAAAATTATCAAGAATGGATGTTGCCAGTAGCTCACTTGTTTGGGTTGCCATCGAGAAATCCTTGACTGAGATCCCACCTGGGATTACGCCTTTGATTCCCCGAACTAGTGATTGAAGATTCAACAAGGGTATAATTTCTTGCGGATTTATAAAATTCTATTTGCCGTATGATATAACAATAAGATAGGTCTCTTTTTATCTTATTTGTCTTTTGACGGTTTCTCTAGTTCTGGGCCAAAATCTAAGATGAAATGTTTTGCAACTTGCCTTAGTTCCTTTAAAATCCTGGCTAGATTTGGTCCTTTTCTTGATGGGGCCACCAATATTATTAGGTAATCATCACATAAAAATATGATCGTGAATTGTTCCGTTACCTACCTTTTGGGATTTTATAAAAATTAATTTTGTTTGTTCATTCTTTGATTAGTACAGGATGGTTAAATACAGTTCAAATCAAAGCAAATCATGAAACTGGTTCTGCTTCTCATACTAGCTTTATTTATTTTCGGGTCAAAGATGGTACTTGGTGACAAGGGAGCATACTTTGACAAAGTTGAGTTCATTCAATACTCTGACGATAACACTGCAATTGAAGAGGTAAAAAACGGCCATTTGGACATTTACTACTCTGCCATTCCATCTGACAGGCTGGACCCACAGTCAAGACAGGCCCTCAGCGTATTCCAGTCAACTGGAAGCACCTATGGTTTGCTTGTAAACCCGGGCAATTCGTCTGACAAGTTTAATCCATTTTCTATAAGAGAGGTTCGGTTTGCATTAAACTATCTAGTAGACAGGGACTTGATTGTCGATGAATTATTACAAGGCTACGGGATTGCAATGGTTTCAGCCTACAAACCCTATGACCCCGACTATCTTTTGATATTAGATGAGCTTCAATCATTTGATTTCAGGTACAACCCAATACTTGCAGATACCATCATCTCAGAATCACTAGAAAAAGCTGGAGCCAAGAAACTTTCTAACAAGTGGTATTATGGTTCAAATCCAGTTGAGATAACTATCTTTATTCGAAACGATGACCTGATACGAAAATCAATAGGCGAGGTTCTTGCCTCGCAGCTACAAAAAGAAGGCTTTACAGTACACAAAGATTACGGTGACCTTGCCAAGGCATATTCAGTTGTCTATGGTTCAAACCCTTGTGACCTCAAATGGAACATTTACACCGAAGCCTATACCATGAGCGGCTTTGTTAGATATGATTCTGTTATAATAGCACAGATGTATTCACCTTGGTTTGGCAACATGCCTGGCTCTGGCAATCCAGCATACTGTAACTACAAAGATGACTATATCGATTCTATATCTCAGAAAATATTTGTGGCAAACTTCACGTCAGCCGACGAGCGAACTGGACTGATGAAAAAAGGAGTACACGAAGGCATCAATGAATCGGTCCGTATCTTTCTTGCAACAAAAACAGATCAGTTTGTGGCAAATAAAAAAGTACAAGGAATCATAAATGATTTTGGGGCAGGAGTCACTAGTAGGTTTACACCAATAAATGCACGAGATGACTCCAATACACTATCAATAGGTGTAAAAAAGATCTACCAAGGGGCATGGAACCCAATTGGTGGTTTTGCTGATTCATACTCCCAGCAGATCTGGGGTACAGTAGCTGACTCGGGCGACTTCAGAAACCCATACACGGGTCTTGTCATACCAGTTCGTTCAACATGGCAAGTAGTGGCGGCAGGACCCAACGACAAGTTTCCGGTTCCACCTGACGCCATAAAATGGACTCCTGGACAGCAAAAATGGGTTAATATCGGTCCTGGAATGAACGCTACAAGCAAGGTAACGTATCATCTGAACTTTGGAAACTGGCACAACGGCCAACCAATGGACATGAATGACGTACTCTATGGTATCTACTTTACATATCAATGGGGACAGGACCAATCCCAGGCAGGAAAGACATTTGATTCGGAATTCTCCCCAAAGGCAGTTCAAGCTGCAAAGACTTTAGTTGGGATCAAAATACTAGACAAAGACACCATCGAAGTATACCAGAACTTTTGGCACTTTGACCAAGGCGAGATAGCAGACTCTGCGCAGGTCTGGCCGGCCATGCCATGGGAGATTATCTATTCAATGGAAAAGTCTGTTACTGATGGTAAACTATCATTCTCAAGGTCAGGCGCTGTAAGCAACAAC
Organism: Thaumarchaeota archaeon 13_1_20CM_2_39_20; assembly: GCA_001920395.1. GTDB lineage: Archaea > Thermoproteota > Nitrososphaeria > Nitrososphaerales > Nitrosopumilaceae > Nitrosotalea. The sequence continues at coordinate 10,164 of MNJS01000017.1, read as the reverse complement.
ATAGACTGGTTGTCACTACTTGTACCAAAAGACGCTGATATCATCAAATCAAATCTAGAAGAATTTGGAAAAGATAATCTAGTACCAGCTGCACTTGTAAATTCTACTAAAAGCTATACCGATTCTAGATATTCCGCTTCGGTATCATGGATAAACCAACACAATCATGGCGTAATAAGTAACGGTCCGTTCTTTTTAGACAACTATTCTCCTGAAGCTAGAACCATAACAATAAAATCTTTTGATGACTCCAGTTATCCACTTGGAGCTGGATACTGGAAGACATTTGAGAAGATAAAGATTCCAAAAATAGAGAGTGCCAAAATTCCTAAATTGGTATCAATTGGAAAGGAACTTGATATACCACTTGATATCACACCAAACGCCACTGCATACTATTTTTTGATAAACTCGGAAGGAAAAATTATCGACAAAGGACAAGTAAAGTCAAGCACAGGCATATCTGATATCATGATTCCGCCAAACAAGACCGCAGACCTTAGTCCTGGGGCAAATGACTTGCAAATCTTTACTGTATCAGACTTGGCATACCATCCTGACATCTTGAGAACAAGCTTTCTTGCAATAAACGGAAATTATACCATGCCTGTGGAACCATCCCAGGCTTTGTACCAGTCCATAACTGCAAACTCTGGCTATATTCCAGGAATTGGACTCGTAGCTGGGCTAGTTTTACTAGGTGTTATACTAAGAAGGGTACGACGTAAAGTGCCACGTGAGGGTATGCCATAATGGGATTTGCAAGATACCTTGCCAAGCGTGCTATTACCATGTTTGGCGTATTGATGGCCACTTTATTGATTACAGTAGCACTTGTTGGCTCGAACATGGATACAATACTAAAGCAGAGTGTAGCAGTAGAGGTACGAACGGCGATAACAAATGACAAACACATCATTATTGATTTCCCTTCACCTGAAGCTCTGGAAAAATACATTCAGGATCAGATAAAACAAAGGGAAATCGTCCTTGGGCTAGACAAGCCTTGGTACACGCCGCAACGTCTGGGACTTGCAATGTACAGGATCTTGACACTAGACTTTGGTCATGCAAAATTTTTGACAAGTGATACTGGTTCTTCTGATGTCAAAGATATCATACTAGAGAAGATGCCAAGAACCATACTTCTTTTTACTACTGCTACTGTAATAATATCAATTATTGGAATCCTTGTTGGCGCAATAGCGTCAAGTAAGGTGAACTCTAAAATTGACAAGATTACTTCTGCGTTTGCAGTTATCAGTAGTAGCTTTCCTGTATGGTGGGTTGGTCTTTTAATGATATTTTTATTTGCGTTTGTATATCCAATATTTCCAGCGCGTGCGACTCCGACAGTACCGGTAACTGACCCTGGATACTATCTATCACTATTATATCACATGTCACTGCCACTGATAACGTTAGTCCTAATTGGATTTGGTTCATGGTCGTATCTTGTCCGCAACTTTCTAGTCGGTGTACTCCAAGAGGATTTCATCATGGCAAAAAAAGCCGCTGGTATTGACAAGAAAAAGATCTTGTACAGCCATGCGCTCAAAAATGCCGCACCTCCAATTATTACGATACTAGCATTAGGTTTGTCTGGCTCACTTGGGGGGTCAATTATCACCGAAGCTGTATTTGACTGGCCAGGGATGGGAAGACTATACTATGAGGCAATAGGCGTTCTTGACCTGCCTGTCATAATAGGTGAGACGTATGTCTTGACAGCATTCTTTCTTGTCAGTATCTTTTTGGCAGACATTTTGTATGGGTACTTTGACCCAAGGGTGAGAAGACAATGAGTTTTTCTCCAAGAGAGATTCGAGACGAGTTTTTGAAGAACAATATTGGTCTAATTGGTATAGGAATACTTGGAGCCCTTTTTGGTTTATCAATAATTGCCTTTGTTACAATTCCAGCCGAGTCCCTTCGACAATGGAATGACCCGGCAAGTTGGCTTGCCTATCCAAAATCGGCCATGCCAGCGTGGATAAATTATTTTCTTCCGCAAAAGATTCCAGAGCATCTCGTACTGTTACCGCAGGCCTCCACTCAAAAGAGTGGTGATATTATATCAGTTACAAACTTGTTTGCAGTAGACTATCAGTATGATTCGTTTCCAAGCGATTTTATCTACCAGTATGGTGCCAAATATTCCGGTTCGCCGTTGATTTTCATGTCAGTGGCAAGACCTGATGGTATGGTACTGCAATTGATATCCACCTCGCTACCTTCCGCTAGAACCGAAGCAAAATTTACTGGAATGATATTTTCAACTGATGATTCCATGAAAAAAAATCTCAAAAATAATTCAGGCAAATTTTCATTTTCACTTGATACTCTATCTTCTGGAGATATCGTATTTTCAAAACTTGACCAAAACAAGATTCTAAAGGGGCACTATATCTTCAAAGTCACTATATACAATGTAGGTGGGAACTTGTCCCTTGATGAATCTAAATTCATCCTAGGAGGCAAAGTCTATGGTCTTATGGGTACTGATGAACTACGACGGGACCTGGCAGTAGGGCTGTTATGGGGAACACCTCTGGCACTTTTTATCGGTATTACGGTATCAGTTGGCTCTGTCATACTGGGGCTAGTTTATGGTGTATTTGCTGGATACAAGGGTAAAAAGACTGACGAGACCATGATGAGACTCAACGATATCGTATATGCAATGCCTGTGCTGCCACTCTTGATTATTCTAGCTGTTACAGTTGGGAACAGTATATTTCTAATCGTTGGGTTTTTGGTCATATTTGGATGGGTTGGCATAGCCAAAGTGTCAAGAAGCATGGCACTTCAGATAAAGGAATTACAATATGTCGAGGCCTCAAAACTAATGGGACAAAAGGGTTGGAAAATAATATTTAAGCATATTATACCACAACTTCTTCCATATACCTTTGCAAGTATAGCCATATCAGTTCCAGGGGCTATAATTACTGAAGCAGGACTTAGCTTTTTGGGACTAGGAGACCCAACATTTCCCACATGGGGTCAGATCCTACACGATGCAAGCTCTTATGGTGCAGCCGAGCGCGGTCTGTGGTGGTGGATTATTCCACCTGGCATCATGATTGCAATTACCGGCCTTGCATTTGTCTTTATGGGTCATGCAATGGATACAATTGTCAACCCTAAGCTACGGCGCTAGGGCTGAACTTGCGAATTATTTTAATGGTGTCATCAGATAGTTTCACAGTATATGCTGCAGCATTGGGGTCAGAAGACTGGGCAAGGGTCTCTGCAAACTCTGTCTTGTCCTTGCCCCTGTGATACATCCCACCTGATTCTTTGATACACAATGGAAACTTTTGCAATTTCAAACCATTTTGAAATAGATGTGAAACAAAACCCATATAGGATTTTGTATCATACCAGTCTGCACTTTTCTCTTCACAAAGCATTATCCAAGTATCTATTGTATTTTGAAATAATGCTTTATTTCGTAATTCTTCAAGTGTCATCGATTCTATCTAAAAGTCTGCTCTTTTCATCTTAGAGCCGCATCTAGGACAGATGCCACCCTTGAATCGGTTGTTGCACGCAAGGCAGATATACTTTACACCCTGGCTTTGACCAAAGAATCCTCCTCCTCCACCAACACCAGAGTCAGAACCCATACCTCCCATTCTCTTTAGAGCGCGATTTCTCAAAAAGAGTGGAAATACTATGAATATGCCAAGGGCTGCCATCAGACCCCAAGGCCATGGTAGTAGCATCTGCAGGCCAATGGATACAGCAAGCGATCCAAATAGGAATATAAGATAAGTTTTGTAATTAATCACTGGTACAGGTAGCAACAAAAAGCTTATAAATTTTTGTCACGATTTATCCGGACTTATCGCTATCTCAAGGGGATTTCCGTCTCTATCATAGGCAAATATGTCCCCGTCCTCATATGGTGCCTGTACTATAACAGATACAAACCCGAAGAAATTGTGTAGATCGGTAACTGATGGCTTGGCCTGGCCAGTTGGGTGGGAATGAACTGTTCCCACATAGCTTGGGTCAAATGGCAAAAACGAGTGGGGAAAGCCTGCAAAGGTAGGGCCTGAATATGAAAATGGGGGAATTACTAGCCCATCTACAAATATCAGACCTTTTTTAGCCTTTCCACGCAATATCAGTATGCCTTCATTTGGGTGATTCATTTTGCAATATGACAAGATTCCGTCACGAATATCTTGCTTGATTGTAACAGTTCGCTTGGGTCTTTCTACCTTTATCAAACAATGGTATCTTCTGGACTGGAACTAATTAATCTATGATAACATCGTATCAGAACTTGATGGCGACTTTTCCACCATAGAGTGTTCCAAGGGATGATTCCAGCTCAGAGTGATACTTTGCAATCAAGGTCTCGCTTTGGGATATCTCTTTTTCCAATCTTTTTAATGATGATTCCAAATCAGATAAATTTGACTTGCCCTTTGCCAGGTCCCTTTCCTTTAAATCAAGCACGTGGGAATCAAATATTGCAAGCCCCTTTTCAAGCTCGGATAATTTTTTTTCATATGAATCCTTTAATGACAAAAACTCGTCTAGTCTGTTAACAGTCTCTTCTATTTGCTCTGCTGCCTTTTTGGAATCTTTAACTGAGATATTTCCAGCAAGTACTGATTTTGTAACTGCATGAAGTATCTCGATAATATTACCCTTGTTTTGAACTGTTATAACATCATATGGTTCTAGGAGCAGATTTTCTAATAGTTTTTTCATTGGTTTATCAAAGGACGAGACATAGCTGTATTTTCCAAGAGGTCTTGATATCTTGGATAGCTGGTCAGCAATTCTGTTTTTTATATCTAGTTTCTCACCGGAGAGTGACTGGATCTTCTTTTTTACACTCAAAAATTCCTGATACTCGGTTTTTGATTTAAGTGATGAAATATCTTGCTGTAACTGCTCTGTGATTCTTCTAGTCTTGTCTGCCTCATTGGTCTCATCAGATATTCTTCTGTGTTTTTGAATGGAATCATCTTTTAGTTTTCTTATTTTCGCGGCACCATCAATGATCTTTTGTGTCTTTGAGGTAAAGGACTCGTGCTCGTTTATTATATTTTGGAGATGTGTCCTATTTTGAGATAATTTGGCTAGCTCATTTTTTAGCTTGTCGGCATACTTTCTTGCAAAGACATGCATTACTCTAGTATGGGAACCCAAGACATCACCCATTCTTTTTAGCATCTGGTTTGTTTCAGTATAAAGTGAGACTATATCATCATAGGTCTTGACATCACTCAAATTTGATATGGTCTCTTTTTTTATTGAAGAAACAACCGTATCCCTTCCCCGAGTAGCTACTGCTTTTAGGTTTTTATCCACATCATCTAGTTTCAGGTTGTCTGATTCTAGCTGTGTAACTGTATCTTTGATATTTTCTTGGTTTGATTTTATGTCATTTCTTATTTTTCTTGCCCGTTCTATGACTTGAATCATAACAGGTGACTCGATCTCTTTTAAAATATCAGGTATGGTACCAATTGGAATCTCCTTGTGTGGTGCAGAAGAACTTTCCTGAGTCTTTTTCTTGCCAAACCCAAAAACCATTGGTACTTCGATATACTTGGTAACAACGTTAAATATTATGCATATGAAATTATGCCGTGAGTGATATCAGACTTGTCATGGCAGGCTCTGCTATTATATTTGCAGGCTTTGTAATAGGCGGTATTACGGCCTCGGAATACTCACAGTATATGGTTCAGGCAAGCCAGTTTGGTGACTGTTATGATTATTCCACTGGCAGTACTAGCCCAGTAAAATGTGATACCAAGTTTCAAGAAGAGTACTTGTATCTTGCCTTGTCAGTTGGTATTATAGCAATAGGGGCATTTGTTATAATAAAGGGAATAAGGGGAAGATGGGACCAAGATGTCAAAAGTGATGAGATGCTAGGCCCAAAGCACGGTTGAATTCGTTTCTAAGGATCTACTCTTTACGGCCTAAGTTATCCAATGCCTGACTTGGTATTTTCAGCTCAAATTGATACGGGCTAAAGTCAAGCACCCTAGTTTTAGAAATAAAAAGGTATTTGCAAAAAAATCTTCATATCATAACCAATTTTCTGAAAATAGATGTAATTTTTTTGTTAGATGAAGATCTGATCTTTCCGGTAATTCATTCACCGGCCAGTGGGTTACACTTCGTGACGCTAACGGTACTATAATAGCTACAGGTTTTACACCTGCGACTTTCAGTGTCACTCCTGGAGCCCAGTATACTGTTCACGCAGCAAATTTCCAAAATTTTGTCTTTAACCACTGGGATGACGAAAGTACAAATTCCTGGAGAATAAACACCACTACTCATAGTCCTCCTGTTTCGAATTATATCAAGTAGAATTTTGCTTTATACTTGAAATGATACCCGCTTGACTTTTTAGAAGATGCGGTTTCATTGATTTGGCAATAAAATTCCTAAAAAATCATCAAAATATAAATTGAGAAAAACGGGGGAAGAAAAATTTTCTAAATTCAGTAATACTGCCGTATGAGGACTTGGACTATATGGTGAGGGTTTGAGTGTATGTATCAGAATAATACATTAGGGGTTTTTTAAATTAACAAGCTAACCACTCTTAGTGTTACCTACAAGCCAAGAGCCAGAAAATGTTTCCAGCAAAAAGAACCAAACTGATGATTTTCTAGTTCAGAAATGTATCACATGTAATAAAAAAGTTGAACGCGTTGCAGACGATATCATATTTGGCGACAAGTGGTATCATAATTCATGTTGGAGTCAAAGAAAGTAACGTGTTACCAAAATTGGAAATTACCCTTCTCAAATCAGATTTCAAAAAAGTAAAACGTTAGATATCGGGCATGACTTGGAATAACATGCATAAAATTCTCTACTTTGTGCTACCGGTGATTTTAGTACTTGGAATCTATGGTAGTCAGACCTCTTATCAAATCAGTGATTTCTTTAAACCTTACAATGTGAAAAATTCTAATAATATCATGACTCTAAGTATTGACAACTCTACTTACAAACAAGGTCAAACAATTTATTTTGCCGGTAAGGTAAATCAATACGACCAAGGTGCCAAAGTACATCTTCAAATAATTGATCCCATCAAGAATACTGTCAGCGACTTTCGTAATCTGCTAAATAGAGCTGGAGTCTTTAGTGGTTCGTTTCCAATTCCAGAGACATTTTCAGACGGCAAATATATCATAACTGCATACTATGAAGGTGATCCAAACAAAAAACAAGTCTCGCTTAAAGTAAATATTTCTAGCACTCCAAAGGGCGTAGTTTACATCTTGATTCCAACAGGGGCATCAACTGAGGGAAGCAAAATAAATTTCAATCCAAAATATGTTACGGTTTCTCAGGGAACAAGAATTTTTTGGGTAAATAATGACAATACAATTCACACTGTAATCAGTGGAAAGATAAACGATAATGGTACGTATGATCCAGATAATCTTTTCAAAGGTGGCTTTATCACTCCCGGCGAAAACCTTGCCGCTTCTCCTAAACCAGGAAACTATCAGTATTTTTGTAAGATACATCCATGGCTTGTTGGATCTTTATCTGTAAAAGCAAACCCGGTGGCTGCTAAATCTAGTGCAAACATAGAGATAGTAAAACCTAGTTCTGGCATAGTTACAACTAAATCCAAAGATAGTACCGAGACAAAATCCAAAACAATCATAAATGCGGCCAAATCTAAGGCCGGCACACAGCCAACGAAATCAAACCCAGGAACAGATACGACTAAATCTAAGCCTATTACGCAGCCAACAAAATCAAACCCAGGAACAGATACGGCTAAATCTAAGAACAGCACACAGACAACGAAATCAAGCCCAGGCACAGATACGGCTGTACCGCTTCCACCAACGGGACTAGCAACCCCATTTGTCTCCTCTTCACAAATAAGTATCTCCTGGCACGCTCCACTAAACGACGGCGGCTCTCCAATAACTGGCTACAAAGTCGAGAGCTCAACTGACGGTGGTACTAAATGGGATACCATTGCAGCAAATACCGCAAGTAAAGGCACATGGTACTCTAATTACCATCTCTTAGCAAGTACGACTTACACCTACCGCGTCTATTCGATCAATTCCATTGGAACAAGTTCGCCTTCTAATACTGTTTCTGCAACCACCAAGCCTGCAACCGTGTCAGATCCACCAACGGGACTAGCAACCCCATTTATCGCCTCTTCACAAATCAGTATCTCCTGGCATGCACCGCTTAACGACGGTGGCTCTCCTATAACTGGATACAAAATCGAGAGCTCAACTGACAGTGGTACTGCCTGGAATATTGTTGCAGCAAATACCGCAACTACAGGCACATGGTACTCTAATTACCATCTCTTAGCAAGTACGACTTACACCTACCGCGTCTATTCCATCAATTCCAATGGAACAAGTTCTCCATCTAGTACTGTTGTTGGAACTACATCCAAACCATTCCCGGTATCAGATTCTATTTTATTATCAATCTGGAAGAATGATCGTGATCTCCAGAAATTGTATCCTGAAGCTGCAGATGGTAAGACGGAGAATCTGAAGCAGTGGGCTGCAAGCACAGGATGGAATCAAAACAAGAGTCTCTCCGCATTGATTCCTTCAGGCAAATTTCCATTGTATCTTGATCAAGCTCTACTATCAATCTGGGTTGAACGAAAGGACCTTCAAAAATTATATCCCGAAGTTGAACAAGGCAATGTAACCAATCTAAAGAAATGGGCTTTAATACAGGGATGGAATGAAGACAAACGTCTTTCTGTATTGGTACCGCAAGGAAAGGTTCCAAAATACTAAGCTAGGAATTTCAAGCAAAAAAGTAGAGTAACAAAGTTATTGTCGACGTTTGATGTGAGATAAAACTTTAGCTTGCCTTTTTATTTCTTAACGTCGTGGTCGGAATCACAACTATGCTTGTATTTACCATTCGTATTTTTGTCTCCATTCTCGCATGCTTTGTGGTCATTGTCCTTGTCTTTGTCAGGGTCTTTTTTGCCTTTCGCATGATCGTCACCATTATTTCCGCCCGCTGATTTGCCTTTGTCATTATTCTTTGGTGGATCGTTCTTTGGTGGGCCGTTATTCTTTGGAGGATCACTCTTTGGTATATCATTACCTTTTAGAGGTTTACCTTTGCCTTGGTCAGCATATGCTGATAACGTAGGAGCAAGTAACGCAGAGCCTAGAAGTATCGCCATTGTGACTATACCGGCTGACATTGACAAGTTTTTTATCTTTTTCATACGCGACTTGAGAATGAAACACGCACTTGGTATTAAAAGAGAGCGTGCCAATAATGGGAAAAAGCTATTTTTTCATTTTTGAAAATATTACGTAATACTTAATCATTGTGGATCTTTTTTGTTTTTTTGTGCTAATAGTCTGCGTAATATTGTTCTAATGCTAAATCATAGAACGGTAATTCAGGAACACCTACTACAAAATCGTTTTATAATCCAAGATACGAGCACTCCTAATGGCGCTTGTTGATACAGTTGCAGAAAATGCATTTGGTACACAAAAGGAAGAAACACGCAAGTTCGTGACTCAGAAATGTGATGCGTGTAGTGAAACAGTTGAACTCGTAGCAGGAGATATCATATTTGGCGACAAGTGGTACCATAGCATATGCTGGAAATTAAAGAAAGCAAGCATTGCCTAGAATTGTAATTTATCTCTCCCATATTCCGAATCTTAGATACGTAAGAGATAGATAACAGAATTGACCTTAAATCGTATGGGTAAAATTCTCTATTTTGTACTCCCGGTGGTTTTACTGCTTTGTATATACTCCAGTCAGGCCTCTAACGAAATGAGTGGGTACTTTCAAGCATACAATATAAAAAATTCTAATGATGTTCTAATTCTAAGTATAGACAATTCCACTTACAGACAAGGCCAAACAATTTCCATTCTTGGAAAGGTAAATCATTACAACCAAGGTGCCAAAGTACATTTTCAAGTAATTGATCCTCTGAAGAATACAGTCAGCGACTTTAATGAACTGGTCAATAGGTTTGGAATCTTTGGCGGTTTCTTTGATATTTCAGAAACATTACAAGACGGCAAGTACTTGATAATCGCATACTACGACGGAGACCCATCAAGAAAACTACTCTCGCTTACCGTAAATATTTCTAGCACTCCAAAGGGAATAGTTTAC
>MNJS01000036.1 GCA_001920395.1 Thaumarchaeota archaeon 13_1_20CM_2_39_20 | reverse complement strand
GGATATGGGCCTAAATTACTATCATATTCTCAAAAAAGTACGAGAAGCGAGAAAACTTGTCATAAGAGGAATAACCGCAGCAGGATCTGGACATCCAGGAGGTTCGTTCTCTATGGCCGAAATAATGGGATGTATTTACCATAAATACCTAAGACATGATCCAAAAAACCCTCTCTGGCCAGATAGAGATAGGTTAGTCTTATCAAAAGGTCATGCTTCTCCAGGACTTTTCTCTAATCTCGCAGTGGCAGGCTATTTCGATAAATCTGAAATTGAGACTCTACGAAAATTCGAAAGTAGATTGCAAGGTCATCCTGACTACAAGTGTCCCGGTGTGGAATTTTGTGGTGGTTCACTTGGATTGGGGCTTTCATTTTCTACTGGTATGGCTCTTGCAGCAAGAATCGACGGTAAGAAAACTCACATTTACACCATAATAGGTGATGGTGAGTCTGATGAAGGACAAGTATGGGAAGGGGCCATGGCTGCATCAAAGTTCAAGTTGGATAATCTTACCGTCTTCGTAGACCGAAACTTCATTCAACAAGATGACTACACCGAGAGGGTAATGCCGTTAGATGAAGAATTGATTGGAGATGATATATCAGAGATGTGGAAGAATGCCGCAAGATGGAAAGTAGGTGACAAGTGGAGATCATTTGGATGGAATGTATTAGAAATTGATGGACATCGTATAGAGCAGATTGTAAAGGTAGTAAGTTCTGCATTGCAGACTAGAGGAACTCCTTCGATCATAGTTGCGAGGACGATAAAGGGTAAATCTGTTGAACATATGGAAGATAATCCAAAATGGCACGGTGTTGCTCCTAGTCCTCAGATCTCTCCAATCATAGAACTTGAGCTTGATTGTCAATTTCTTATAGCTCCATCTCTAATCGCTGGAGATATGACAAACTTGGAGAATGAGGTAAAGAGGTCAACCCATGGCAGAGCCGACCTCATTCATCTTGATGTCATGGATGGTGTGTTTGTGCCAAACAAAACATTTGATCATGAGAAGATAAGACAACTTAGATCCATAACGCAGATTCCTTTTGATGCGCACCTCATGATAAGTGAACCAGTCAAGAAAGTAAAGAACTATGTCGATGCTGGTTGTGATATAATAACTGTTCACGCAGAAGTATGTGATGAATCAAGCTTTGGAGAGATTCATGATGTACTTAGGTCAAATGATGTGAGTGTAGGGATGGCCATAAATCCAGAAACCCAGTTACCTTCTTGGGCGGAGAAATTTATTCCAGATTTGGATCAATTAATAGTGATGTCCGTACTTCCAGGAAAATCAGGCCAAAAGTACATAGAGTCTACACACGAAAAAACACAAAAAATTGCCAAATTCCTTGCTGAGAAAAAATTTGACGGTTTCATAGAGGCAGATGGAGGAGTAGATCTGACAAATGTAGAACCATGCTTTTTAGATGGAGCAAGAGTGTTCGTTGGTGGAAGCGCCATAATAGGACAAAAAGATGTTAGGGCAACAATTGTAGAGTTTAGGAAAAAATTGATGCACGCAAGAAGAAAGCTATTGATTCACAGAGCATATAGTCTTGGAGGAGCAGAGCTTGTAAACAGGTGGATAGACCTTCACGAGGTAGGAAAGAAAAAGATGGAACTTTTACAAATTGCAAAAGAGGCAGGTTTTGTATGACTGAAATGACAGACATGCGAACAGTTTATGGAGAAACCCTCATCAAGATAGGAGAAGAAAACCCAAATGTCGTTGTAGTGGGCGCCGATACAACAGATTCTCTAAAAACAAGACCCTTTGGAAAAAAATTTCCTAATAGATTCTTTAATGTTGGAATTGCAGAGGCTAACATGGTTACTATTGCAGCAGGTCTTGCTAATGAAGGAAAAATTCCATTTGCGAGTACCTATGCAGTGTTCTTGCCAGGTAGGTGTGTTGATCAAATCCGCAATACTATAGCATATCCTTCAAGAAACGGTCTGAATGGGTTGAATGTAAAAATGGTAGTCTCTCATGGTGGCCTAACCGTAGGCGCAGATGGAGGTTCTCATCAACAGATCGAAGACATCGCTATAATGAGAGTAATCCCAAATGTTAAAGTGTTAATCCCAGCTGATGCCGTAGCAGTAGAGAATCTTATCAGATTAATATCTCAAGTATATGGACCATTTTACATGAGAATGGCACGATCTAAGACTCCTGTCATACATTCAAAAGAACAAGAGTTTGAAATTGGCAGAGGAATAGTGCTTCGAGACGGTTCTGATTGCACTATTACCGCTTGTGGAATTACCGTAAAGATGGCGTTAGATGCTGCAGATTCTCTCAAACAAGAAGGAATTTCCTGCAGGGTAATAGACATGTTTTCAATCAAGCCGATAGATGAGACCCTTATAGAGAAGGCTGCACGTGAGACTGGAGGAATTGTTACATGCGAAGAACACAACATCTTGGCAGGCTTTGGGTCAGCGGTCTGTGAAGTTGTTTCTGAGACATATCCTGTACCGATGAGACGAATAGGAGTAAGAGACCAATTTGGTGAATCAGCAAGAGACAGTGAAATCTCACTGCTACTACAAAAACATGGTATAACATCAGTTCATATATCTAATGCTGTTAATGATATTAGGAGTAAAACCAGATGAAGATATTTCTGGACACAGCGAATCTTGCTGCAATAAAGATGTATAATGATATGGGTCTTGTAGATGGTATTACTACTAATCCATCACTTCTAGCAAAAGAGGGTGGAGATCCTCAGAAAACCATGGAAGAGATTGTTCGAGTTGTTAAGGGCGATGTTAGTCTAGAAGTCTTGAGCACAGAAATGCCTGGGATGCTGGAAGAAGGTAGAAGACTTCGCAAGTACGGAAATAATGTTGTCGTAAAGTGCCCGTTAACACCAGAAGGGCTCAAGGCATGTAAAATGTTAACCTCGGAAGGAATTCCGGTAAATGTAACTTTATGCTTTTCTGTAAATCAAGCTATTCTAGCCGCAAAAGCGGGGGCAAAGTATGTAAGCCCATTCATCGGAAGATTAGACGATAACGGGCAAGATGGAATCAACCTTATCAGAGAAATCCACCAAGTATTTCAAAATTACAAATTCAGTACACAGCTTCTTGTGGCAAGTGTGCGACACCCAATACATGTGGTGGAGGCAGCAAAAATTGGGGCAGAAGTAGTAACCTTGCCGCCAGACGTTTTAGGCAAGATGCTGAAACATCCCCTGACAGATGTTGGTCTAAAGAACTTTTTAGCCGACTGGGAAAAGCTAAAGAAAGAAAATCCAAGTATTAGAATTTAGAGTTTTCTTACTGACCGCAGATACTAATGTTTTCCAACCCATTGGTATCTGTACTCTTCGTCAAACAACTCGGACATTATATCGTTCTCAGTTATTTGACTGTGTAGCCTAGTCTCAAAAAACCCTAGACTTCCCTTGTATGGTATTGGAACTTTAAGTTCTTGTGGATTCCTAAGCAAAAAGCCATACCTGTGATGGAAAAATCCCTCACTAGCAAGATGACTTTTATAGTCTGATTTGAGTTCGCCAAGAGAATGGTACATCTTCACATCATAAAGTTCCACTTTTCCTATGATGACACCCGTTCTCAGTTTTGTTTTATCCATGCTCAATCTTCTGCTTGCCTCAATCTTTACTTTTAGTGGCGCATGAACTAGAAATTCACCTCGGAATTTTGTATTCCATGTTCTTAGCTCAATCGTTTTTTTGCCATTTATTACGAGATCAGCATACGGCTGAGAAACTGATAGGCATTTCATTTCCTAGTTGGTCCTTAAAACATTCAGTACACGTTTTGGGATCTCATTTAATCTGCTTACTGCCAAACTACGTTCGTAGCCTAGTCGTCTCAGATTGTTTGCAATTATCGTTGCGTCCGCTATGTCGGGGCCTACTCCTATTGAAACCATTCTTGTACCTAATAGTTTGAAATCTCTCATCATAGTTCGAACAGCATCGGGATCTGACGGTTCTCCATCTGTTAATGTAAGAAAGATATCCGGTTTTTTTGATCTCAGAGTTGGCAGTAACAAAGCATACACTTCAGCTAAAGGTGTACTTCCGTTTGCTTTTATTTGAGCTAGCCGCTTTGCCGCAGTGTTATTCCATTTAAGATTTTCAGGTTTTATCAACCAACAAACAACCTGCTTTTGTTCAGTGTTAAAGGCGTAAACTGAAAATTTTACTTTCAAGTACTCGAGAACTTCACAAAGAGCTAACGTAGCTTTCTTGTATTGTATCTCTTGTCCAGCGATACTTGATGAATGATCAAGAAGTATGACAATTTTAGTTTTAATTGCTATTTTCTTGTCTGTAATGAACGGATTATGTCCTTCCAAGAAAGTTTCTTCATCAAACTCATCGCCAGCAATCACATGTTGTTCTTTCCAACCAGATTTCCATTCTTTGAATCTTGCTTTGAGATTATTTATTAAATCTGCATCGTAGATCTTTGTCTCATCTACATTTGTTAACTTGGGTATACTTACTCCAATTATCTCTGATCTTAATCCTTTGTTTTCGCTTTTCTTAGCTTCCTCAAGAAAAACCTTAAACTCTTCGAATACTGGTTTGCCTTCAAGGGCCCTCTTCGGATCCAATTCACCAAAATCGCTTTCTCGGTGTTTTGCTATCTTACTCAGTGTCTTGACAAAATCTTCTTCTGACATGGTAATTCCAGAAGTAATTTTTGGCATCGATATCGGAATGGTAAGAAGAGGATCAATTTCTAAGATCTTGATTATGTCAGATACTTTCTTCTCTAGCCAATCTGTTCCATATTTTTTCTCTATAGCATCGTTTACAGATTCAGTGGCCACTTTGCTTGCTCTTTGAATTTTCTCAAATGAACTTGGTGAAAGCTCTCCCTTTATATCGCCAAGGAGAAAGTGCTGGGCAAATCCTTCAACAATCCTGGCATTTCCATACAGTGTGTTTAGCAATGGTCTGTAGAGCCAAGCGCATCCGTAAGTGAAGATTAACTCTTCATCCATACCTTGCCAGTAAGAGCGGCCAATAATCTCTATTCTGCGCGTTTCTAATAGGTTGAGAATGAAACCAAAGGCATGATCATTGCTCAAAATTTTACTTGAATGTCTTATTCGCATCGCTTCATACCAGAGAGCAGTTCTAAACTGCCGATATTTTTGAAAGTCAGTTCCTTGATATCGTTCTAATGGGAACATCAGAACTCTATTTTCTCGCAGATTAGATTGAATTTCTTTCTGGTCTGTGATGCTTACTGTAACTTTTTCTTTTCCAGACCATCTTCTAACAATAAACGTAGCGATTTCAAGTAGTGTATCGTTTCTAAGACGTAATGATTGCATCAATTACCAAACATCGAAGTTATGATATCGTTTACTTTTTGGTATTCAACGCTTCCCCATTGAGCGTATATGTTAGCAAAAACAACATCCGCTGCTTGCCTCGGTTTCATACCAGAGTCAAGTACCTTGCCAAATGCTATGGTCTCACGTAGACTGGGGGAATAATACAATTCCTCAACTGCAGCTGCTTGTCTCAAAATATTTGCTAACTTTATCCCCCGCAGTATTTCCTTTTCATGTGAAACAGAAACATAATTCTTTACTATCTTAAGTTCGATTTCTTCTGGAGGGTAATCCAGTTTAATTCTCACTGGAAATCTGCTTAGTAATTGTGGGGGTAATTCTTTTGTGCCAACATGTGATAATGGATTGATTGTTGCAATAACAAACCATTCCTTTGTAGCCTCAATTAATTCTCCTCCAGCTTCCTTTAGAACAATTTGTCTTCTGTCGTCTAATGCCTCATCTAGCCTAAGTAAAACATCAGCCTCTGCAGCATTTACCTCGTCAAGGTAAAGCATACTGCCATCTTTCATTGATCGTACTAGAATACCATGTTCAAATCCTATTGCACCAGCATACAATGTCTTGGATCCAATGAGGTGACTTTCTCGTGTTCTTAAACTGAAGTTAATTGACTCAAGTTTAGCTTGCTTTCTTGTTGCAAACTCCCTCACTAGAGTAGTCTTACCAGTACCTTTTGGCCCTATTATCAGGACGAACAAATTGGATTCATAGGCTTTGTCCAAAACTTCAAAGGAATTATTCCAATCTATGTATAACGATTCTGTAAGCATAATAGGTGTGGTTTCTTCCTTAATTTAAAAATGTCTTATCTCTGGAATAAGGTCGCCAACTTAATCTTAAAGAGAGGAGTAATGTAACCAATGGAAAATAAAATTCGATATTCATATGGATTAGTAATTTGTCTGATTGCAACGTCTGGGATTTTGACTCATATTAGTGGAGAGCAATTCCAAATTCCATCTTGGATTAAAAAAATTGCAAAATGGTGGCACGAAGGAGCAATAGATGATTCAGAATTCATGAAGGGAATCCAATATCTTATAGAAAACAAAATTATGGTCATACATGCTTCTAACGCAAAAATAGTAAAAGAAAACAAGATACCATCCTGGGTAAAAAATAATGCTGGTTGGTGGGCAAATGGAACTATTTCAGATAATGATTTTGTATCTTCTATTCAATATCTTATCAATTCTGGAATAGTGGTATATTCTGACGTGAATTCAACAGAAAATAATCAGGAAAGTAAATGTGATAGATTCACCACTCCTGCAGAAAAAGAGACATGTCTTAAGCAAATTGAATATTATACTAAGATCAAAAGTGCCATGGAAGAATCTGCTAAGCATGTTATTGGGCCAGTTACCTTCTATTATGTAAACAGTGAATCACAAGCTACAGATAATGGAAAAATATTATTGACAATCCATTTCGTTGTTGAAAATAATGACAATCAAGAAGTAACAATGACATGCTTACGACAGGACTCCTGCAATTATGCGTTAAGTGATGGACAAAAAGAAATTCCTTATGCGACTAATACCCTTGTGTACGGGAGTCTCACCTTACCCCCAAAGACTCCTAGATTGGTAGATTGGACATTTTATAGCATCTTTGACACTTCGCAGTCTTATTCATTTTTGGTAAAAGAGCCTTGGGGAACTGGTTCTGTACCAATAAGAATTCATCAGTGAATGTTTTAAAAGTGAAAAGTCTAGTTTCCTAGTTTTGTGTATGACTCGTCTAGAATGTGATGAAGGGTTTTATGCCATGCCTCGTAACCACCAGGTGATCTTGGAAAATCATGATAATGCTCTGTTAAAATCTTGTTTTGCTGAGCAGTAAATCTTAATCCATCAGCTAATTTCTTGTTTAATGCTCCTCTTATCATTAATCCCAGCTTTCCGACTGTCCCAAAGTCAGGATGTTCTCCTTTACTAATTGCATCTACGTCTAATTTTGACAAAAAGTGTCTCATTCCATAGTTTATCTGCTCATTTGTTAGAGTTTGAAGTAATCTCCTAAAGATTTCAAGTCCTGCTGTTTTGTAGCCATAATCGTTAACGAAATCTATATTGTATTGCCACAGTCCACCCTCGCTAACATCTCCAGATTCTATTGCTTCGACAGCATTCTTTCCAATAATTGTTGCTGCAACAATGGCAGGACCAATGCCTCCAGCATCCAGAGGCTTTGGCATCCATGCAGAGTCTCCAACCAACATATACCCATTTGCAACTAGACAGTCATTTTGTCTTCTCACTGAAACTTGCCAATTGCCAGTCGAATTAACCGAATCATTAGGATCATCAGATAATCTTGGATTTTTCAGTGCCTTGTTTATCTTAACATAATCATTTATCAATTTGGTCACATCGTCACTCTTACCGAGTCTTTTATTCCTTTTTTGCAGTTCTCTTTGCTGTATCCCAAGTCCGATATTGACTTTGTTATGACCCTTAGGAAAAACCCAACCATAGCCACCTGGTGCTATATCTTGATCTAAATGTATGATGCAATAGTCAGAATCAAAATCAGTTTTGTTTTCTATACCCAGCTCAAATTTCATTATATGTCTTCCTGTAGATTCGAGGTCATCGCGATCAATCTTTTTCTCTATTTTGGAGCTTATGGAAAGTCCATTGCGTAGCATAGAGGTGACGCCTGTGGCGTCAATGACGATTTTTGCGGTTTTTTTGAATGGTTCATTGGTAAGTAGGTTTGTTCCCTCTACTCCAACAACTGTACCATTATCATATAGCAAATTCCTTAAAGCAACTGAATATTGCATGTTTACGCCCATCTTCTTTGCATCACGAAGCTGGCGTTGGGGAAGCTCTTGCCTGTTTAACATAAAACCATCCCCATCGAATGGAATTGATGTCTCTCTATCAGGTGAAAATGCCATTACTCCCTTAACGGGATGCTCGATCTCAGGTCTACCCCAAGATATTTTGATCCTCTCTGTCATGTAATCAACGGTATTTTTGCCAACAGCATCTCCACAAATCCATCCATTAATGGTCTTCTTACCAAGAGTTGGTTCTTGGTTTCTGTCTATTACTAGAATTGATAATTTTTGATTAGAATAATACGACGCTGACTGAGCAGCAATCATTCCAGCCAAGCCTCCGCCAGCTACTAGGATGTCGTAATCGGTTTTCACAGCCAAAAAACGGGATCTACTCTATTTAAAAGAACCGTATGAAAATGGATCTAAGGTATTTTTGGGTCGGTTCGTCGCGGCTTCTTCACAGCTAGTGCTCAGACTGGAGCGGCAAAATATTACCTCATTCCCTTTTGTTTTAGATGTACGAATACTATTAAACCATACTTCAAAGAATCTGGAAATAATTACTATTCAAACTTGAGCAGTTCAGTGTATGTTTTCGTCATCTCCTCCTTCTTATAAATTGGTGTCTTTATCCTAATCTTTACTGCATTATTTTGTTGTAAATTAATCACTCTTCTTACTAGATCGTTCTTGCTGACTCTCAGGAACAAAGATGAATCCTCGAAATACATGCTAATGTTATTTAATAGTTCAATCAACTGCGATTTTGAAACTCTCGGAACAAGATTCTTAACAAAGTCCTCTGCTCGCTTCTTTGTAATCTTGGTCTTGGTAAGTAAGATTGGATTTCCATAATGTCCTAGGATTCTTTCTTGAGAAAACTCGTCTTCTTTTATCTGGAATAACTCGAGTATTGGCTCAAAGATTTTTCTGTTGTCCTCGGTTGCATGAAATATAATCTCCACTGTTACTTCTAGCTGTTGTGTCATCTTATTTAGTATCTTAATTGGGGATTAAATTTATTTAGCCTGCAATAAGGTGATTTCCCCTTCCGCTGTCCTTATGAGTTTGGCCTTCTCGATACCAACGTGTCTGACATGAATTACTTTCTTAACCGCGGCCAAGATATCTGAATTTATCTTTCCAAATGCGGTGGCTTGAATAAACTGCTCTATTGTCATTTCAGGGATTGTCTTTGCCATGACATCTTTTGCAATCAATCTTAGTGCGTGTTTTCTTGATGTATTCAACTTCTTCTGAGTCAAGGCTATGATCTTTATTCTGAAGAGGTATCCGTCCTTAGTTTTAAAATCAGCTATGAAATTAATTAAGGAAGAACCACGTCTTACAAGACTTCTGAGAAACTCTTTTGCGTACTCATATCTTTTGAAAATCGAACTTGCGGTTTCACCATCTACCTTGTCTACTTGGAAGTATAGTTTGAATTGATGTTGAGAAGGATCGCCTTTCACAATGTCAAACAGGGTCACTTCTACTACTCTGCCTCTTGCGCTTTGGTCATCAGTAATTGGTACATATGCAATAGGTACATTGTTAAATGCAGATGGGGCAAGAATAGTAACCCACTTCTTCTCTCTCCATTTGTCTTTGACCCTTGATGTCTTTTGGCGAACCAACTATAATCGACCTTTGAAGCCAAAATATAAGTTGTACGACATTTTAGATTGTGCTGGCACCAATATACTTCTGCAACACCTTTGGAACAGCAATATGGCCATCCTTTGTTTGAAAGTTTTCCATTATTGCAACCATCGTTCTAGTCGTAGCTACTAGGGTGCTGTTCAAAGTATGCAGATACTGTGTTTGCTCGTCAGTTCTTTCTCTAAATCTTATCTTGAGTCTCCTAGCTTGAAAGTCAAGGCAGTTAGAACAAGAAACTATCTCCCGATAGCTGTTCTGTCCTGCCATCCACGCATCAAGATCATATGTTTTGGCAGAAACTTTTCCCAAATCCCCACTGGAAAGTAGCATTATTCTGTAAGGCAATTCAATTTTCTGGTAGAACTCTTCAACTATAGATAGTAATCTTTCATGTTCATTCCATGATTCTTCTGGCCGTGAGAAGACAAACTGTTCCACTTTGTCGAACTGATGAACTCTGAATATTCCCTTTTGGTCTCGGCCATGTGCGCCGGCTTCCTTCCTAAAACACGGACTGACTCCTGCATATCTGAGAGGAAGGTTTTTTCCATCTATTATCTCGTTTGAATGCATTGAGGCTACCGCGTGCTCAGACGTTCCAATAAGATAGAGATCCTCTCCCTCTACCTTGTAAATTACATCTTCGAAATCTTCAGCAATTATTGCACCTTCCATAGATCTCCTGTTTATCAAATACGGTGTCTGTACGAGCGTGTAATTTTTGTCCGATAAGAAATCAAGTGCATACTGTATCAAGGATTGATTCAGCTTGACGAGCATATTTTTGAGATAATAGAATCTGGCTCCTGCAACCTTGGCAGCTCTTTCTAAATCTACAAGATCAAGACCTTGTGTTAAATCTATGTGGTCTCTAATCTTGAAATTAAAAATTGGCGGCTTTCCCCATTTTTTTATTTCCTTATTTGCGTTGTCTCCCCTTCCGATCGGCACGGATTCATGAATTAAGTTGGGTAATGACAAGGAAAGTTTTGTATAGCTATCTTCGGTCTTGACCTGCGTTTCTTCCAATTTGCGAAGATCATCAGATGCTGATTGCATCTGTTCAATAAGCTTGGCCACATCTACGTTTCCTTTCTTTTTTCTTGCAATCTCTAACGCTATTTCATTTCGTTTCTTCCTGATTTCGTCCGTTCTTATGATGAGGTCTCTTCTTTCCTCATCTGCTTTTATTAATTGATCAAGAGGG
The DNA here is from genome assembly GCA_001920395.1 of Thaumarchaeota archaeon 13_1_20CM_2_39_20. Lineage (GTDB taxonomy): Archaea > Thermoproteota > Nitrososphaeria > Nitrososphaerales > Nitrosopumilaceae > Nitrosotalea. Next base: position 6,555 of record MNJS01000036.1, on the reverse strand, counting down.
AACTCAACTGCTCTAGCCTCCAGCATCTTTCTTATCTTATCAGAATTGTCTCGAAGGAGTTTGGGATCAAGCATTAGTTAGTCACTTTAAGTATAACTTGGGTTTGTTCAAGAACTTCATCAATAGTAGAAATCAATGTTCGTATATTTCCTTTGCCTTCGAAGGAAAAAACTAAAGCAGTTCCAACGTGTTCTATTCTGAAACAAAGATTTTCTGGGAAATCTACGTTGTCAGGTTCTAGAGCTTTTCTGATAGCCTCTGCTTTTTTCTCTGACAGATTATTTAGAAACACTTGAACTTTGCATTCTAGAGACATTTTCTTCCAAGTAATCCAGAAACTCATCTAATTTGTCTTTAGTAATTCTGGCTCCGGCTGCCGCGTCATGCCCGCCGCCAACACCAGAAACTCTTGCTGCACCTTCCCTCATCAGTAATCCTAGGTTTACTTCCGATTTGCATCCTGTAGATTTGCGAGATGAAAACTTGATCGTACCCTCTTGACCATTTGTTCTAAGTATGATTATCTTCCCTATGTTCTTCTGCGAGCCACCAAGCAACGAAGATACAGCACCAGTCATATTTTCTGGTACAATTCCTTCGCCGTTTACAAGAATGTATGAACCATTGTCAGTGATCCTCCATCTTTCGCTTGAAAGTGCATTCATGTAAGTTCTCAAGAAGGCTCTATACTCTACCAATATGTTCTCACCTTCCTGTAACATCCTCGTTCTATCACCCATACATACTGCAACTCCGACTCCAGCTTTACGAATTCTTCCACAAGAGTTTAGCATAGTTGAAAACTCTCTAGCATCTCGTAAGAAGCTTCTCTTGTCTTCGCCCGATAATGTGTAGGTATATCCAACAAGGTCGTCGACTATATCGCTTGCGTTCTTACTGGGTGTAAACTTCGATATAGTTTGAAGAAGAATCCTTTTTTCATCTTCTGTAAGTTCCGCTGGAACACGCCATCGACTTCCTTCCTTCAACTTTATTCCTGATGAATTTAGTAATGAGAGACAGGCATCGCGATTCCATGTAAGACCTTCTATGAAAGGCTGTGAAGTAAACGCAAGAGCATCAGGAAGAGGCCTTGTCTCTCTTCCAACAAGTAAGATATCCAAATCGATTTCTAGTTGATTATTCTTTTTTGCTGTGGCTGCAATTTCGAGATTAATTCCGGTAAATGATTTCTTCTCTCCGCGATCCTGTCTATCTCCCAGTGCAGCTACTACTGCGATCCATGCTAAATCAGTATTTTCTTTGTGGAGAGCTTTTGAAACGAGATATGCCATGCCACCGGCTGATACATCTAGACCACCATCAATGTCACATTTCCAAGCATTGATGACTCTTTCATCATCAAATTCTTCCTGTGGAATCTGGTGATGATCAACTACTATCCAATCATCGCCTAGAACATTATCAAGATCTCTTGAAAAACCACCCCCAAGATCGGTGATGATGTGAAACTGTCTTGAATCATTTTCGATCTTATCGATCAGATTCTTACTGAACTCGTTTACAGTACAAACCGTGCATTGGGCCCCTGATCTGATGAGGGACTTGGTCACTATACTTCCAGAAGTAATTCCATCACAGTCAAGATGAGTTATTACCGAAATGTTTCTTCCAGCTTTTATGCAATCGGAAACTTTGTCATGAAAATAGGATAACGCTAGATCAAGCTTGGTCATTACTCAAGTTGAGCTATGACTGCTTTATATTTCCAAGTTTTGGGAATGCGACCCATCTCCTTGTAGTATGAAGATAGCCTGTGAACCTTGGCTTCCAAAAGTTCGAGTGATCTGACATTTCTTCTGTCTGATTTGTTGACCCTCAAGTGCTTTTGTAAGCCAAGTGCCTTTGTAACCAGATTGTTAAGATCTTCAGGCATATCTGGCTTGACTCCCTTTTGCTCAAGGATTTCCGTTACAGACTTTTTGACAATCTGCATGGTCAAAGGAATTGCGTATTGATCGCGCAACTTGATCCCAATCTCACTTGGGTTAAGACCCTCCTTTGAATATTTTACTATAAGGTCCTCAATTTCGTCAGGAGTTTGCTTTATCCAAGTAGGGGCACTAGGAGTAACAGGTCTTACAGAGTGTGACTTTCCATGCCTATGCGAATGAACTCGGCCCACGAGCTGCTTGCTTTCTTAGGAAACATAAATGTTGCTTGGTACATCCAATCTTGAGACTTACATAAAAGTTAAATAATAACAGACTTGATTCTCAGGTAGGTCTAATATGAAAAAACCAATAATTATTGGAACGGCCTTGCTGGCTCTATTTGTGGCATCATCGTTCGCTCCGTTTGCCGCGGCTCAGAACCCAGGCTATGGTGGAGGAGGTCAATCTACGCTAGAAGAGGATTTGAAACTTGCAAAAGCACGACTTGAGGCAGTAGCAAAGAATCCACATGCAGGTTCTGGTACTCCATATCTTGATGCAAACGGTGTTATCGGTGCATCAATCATTGCAGGTGCAGTATTCGGTGGAATCTTTATAGCCTTTGTAGTAAGGGCAAAGCAAGCGGAAAAGGCAAAAAGAGCTCGTTAATTCTTCTCTTTTTCTTATTTTGTTCGGATCCAAGAGGGCTTTTTCTTTGAATACTCACAGAAATGTATATATCGCACCTAAATTGTTTTGAATAATGATGAGCGCGATATTCGCTATGCTGGTAGGTATGCTGTCAAACTTTGCAGGTCAAATAGGTCCAAACTATGACCCGCTCTTCTACGATGTGATGGTATACATATTTGCAACCATCATGTTCTCAGTATTCCTTCTCGGAGTCATTGCGTTCTGGCTCAGAGTGCACGGATTGGGCGGCGACAGCAGAGAAAGATGGGTCTCCGAACTTGAGAAGCACTTTGAAAGAGAGGGCATCGGTTTGATACCCGACAACGGAAAATACTGGTAAAACTCCATTTCCTTTTCCCTTATTTTTGAAATAATTTCTAACACTTAGTTTTGGGGAGGAGTAAAGGTTGGTGCACCCTGATTCTTTGAAACAAACTCTGCTTTGTAATGTGTCCCGTCTTCAATCATTGTATGTACAAAATCAGGTGACTCTATGCCGTTTGCGTATATCTTTGATTTAGTTTCATCCATGTCTCTGAGATTAAAACCCCAGACCCACAAGAACTGGCCAACCTCAAAGGGGTAATTTTTTGTAGATGATATGTGGATTGTTCCATCATCAGATAATGTGTATAATGATCTTTTACAATCCCTAGTGATTCCAACATTTGCAGGTATGTCTTTCTTTTTTCCATCCACCATGACTTCTAAGGTTGCGGATATCTGGTAGTGAAGATCATTTCGTCCATTTATACACTGGTAAAGTGGATCATCTTTCTTTATCTGGGTCTGAATGTATGTATTGGTCAAGGCGACCGAAATTCCTATTGCGGCTGTAATTGCCAGATACTTTAGGGTCTTTTTGCGTTTTGCAGGATCCCCCATTCCAGGCCAGAACATGACCTTGCTGTGCTTACTCGAGTTATATAGATTCACATACTTTATCCCCTGACAAAATATCTGAAAACAAAATACGTAAAAGAAATTTAGAGTGAAGACTCGCCGCGTTTCTTTGTTCCTATATCCACAGCATCGTCTACATTGTAGATGAATATCTTGCCTTCTCCAGCCAAACCTGTGCTTGCATTCGAAGTTATGGCATCGACTACCTTGTCTACCTTGTTATCCGGAACAACGACAATGATGCTTGTATTTACATTATACGCAGATTCAAATCGTCCCCCTCTTCCAGATGCAACCATTTCTCTTGGTCTCTTTCCTCTTCCTTTGACTGTGAAATAGGTGAAACCACCTATGTCCAATTGTTTTAAGGAGTTGAACACTGCATCCAACTTGTCTTCCGGAATTATAGCTTCTATTTTTTTCATTGTTACGATCCATTGCACCTATGAAATGCTTTTATTAAAATTATTCCTTAGAATAATATCAAAGCAAGAATAATATCATAAAAAAGAAATTTTAGGATAAAATACCTTTTATAGATCAAAAACCCCCTTTCAAAAGAATGGCAGAATCACAAACTAGGTACAAGAAGGCTAAAATCGTAGAGAAGGTCCAAGAGAAGTTAAAGGAAGGAATTGAAAATTACAGAGCGGCAGGAGACGCAGCAGCGAAATTTGATGTCTACGATGTGATAGAAGAGGTATTTGCGGCCATTAACCCGCCAGCGGCTGACGAAAGTAAGGTAACGGTAGATGAGGTCAGTGGTTGTCTACGAAGTTCCTATCTTGATCGAAAAGATCCATCGGAACGAACACATCAACAGATGATGTCAAAAATAATGCATAAGAGTGCATTAAGCATCATGGAAAGGCCAACAGAGGGAGAGCTCGATGCCGGTTCTAATGTAAAACTAGTTGGTAGAGCAGACAGGGTAGAAGACGATGTGGTAATGATGTTTAGAGCTGCCGATGAGCTGCCTGAGATGCCATATGCTGAGGACTTCATACAACTAAATTCGTACCTATTCATGTTTGACAAACCCGAAGGCGTGATAGTGTACTTTGACAAGGAAGGGAGAGAGTACGAAATTCAAGTTCCAAAAAGTGAAAAACTGCTTAACGAAACAAAGCGACGAGCTCGCATCTTGAATACACTACTAAGAAATAACATAGTGCCAGCCATTGAACCATCAGAAAGATGCATCAATTGTCCACACAATGAAAAATGCTACTATAATTCAGAGGACAAGCAAAAATGGGGATTCTGGGCTCGTGGCAAGTGGCGCGAACTCAAACCAAAGCCCTTCTTCCTATAACTAATTTTTTTAATTGAATTAATACTAGCCTAGGGAATACCTAGAACAGAACCAGATTCTTTGTCCCTTACTACAGTAGATCCTTCAGGAATCCAATCGTATGGAGAAACCAAGTATTTTTTGCCGCCTATAATTACTGTGATCAACTTGAATCTTGCAACCAGATTCTGTTCAGCAAAAGTCAGTAGACTCGTAAGAGGAATTAATCTGACTGCTTTTGGGCCTTCCATCATCTTAAAATTTTTCCTATACTTCCATACTGGATACGGAAGCAAATCATCAGAATCTTTTGGTTTAAAAAAATTTGGTTTGATAGCCATTGCCAAACAAAATGACAAAGCAAATATTCCTATAATGAAATATTTCTCCGCAAATTGATCTGGGCTAACTGCTACTGTACTTTTTATGCCGTATCCCAAACGGTTGGCTATAAAAGGAGTAGCAATTTGACTTGCAAAATCTCGAGTGTAGAAGAGAAACATTCCAGCATATGTCGTCAGTGCACCTGCTAAGCAGAGGAAGGTCTGCACTAGACCTCTCCAGAAAGCACTGAAGGTAAACAATACAAGAAGAGGTACTAGAAGAAAATCTACTTCTTCTCTTACTTTGGGATTAGTTTGAGCGGCAAAATTGAAAATAACTTGTAAGATTAGGATTGAAGAGAAGGTCAGGATGCTAACGATGAGCCAGAAGTAATTTTTTTGATTAAACCAATCTTGAATTTTATCTATGAATTCCCATCTACTTTCCGAGTACTCATTACTTACCATATTACTATTTGTACGACGTTAGAATTATGTAGTTCTATTAATTATTTCAGGAGATCAGAATTTTCGATACCTCTGAGGAAGACTCTAGTTTTGTATGGTTTCTCCTGATCCTTGTGATGATAAAATACTTTGATGCCATGTTCGAATGATATGATCTTCAAAATGTCCGTCGGCTGCACGGTATTATCAGCCTCCCTCAAATATTCAGTTAATTCTTTTTCAGACATCTTTAGAATTTCGGACAGACGCTTCATTCGGTGTCTTTCACTGTATAGAAAATCTTTTGCGTGTATATAACCCATATTATAGTTGTGTGTCAAATTCCAAGGATGAATTGTCAGGGATTTCTTTAGAAGTTTAATTGTTAAATATGACGCATGATTTGAAACGATTGGTTTGGTTGATACAAAGATAGACTGGTTTCATGACTTCTTAGGTGTAGGATATCATTTGTATAATGTTAGACCCAGCATTTTCTTGATCTTTGATGGAAGAAAAAAGCTCGCTAATACGTGGAATAAAATCATAAAATATTTCCCTGACGACGAGATTAAAATGAGATTCGTCGAGAGGGATCCTGTTTACGAATTTGTTCTTTACTGTCAATCACGTATATTATTGACTACTTCGGTTTTCTTAAAATCGCTCAAAATATCAGAACATTACAAAGGATTTAAGGAAAATTATGATGGTGCAGCTGTACTAAAGCTTGCACTGCATATTCCAAAAAAAGATTCATATCAACTTGAAATATTCAAGTACCAAAAAAGAATAACCGACATCCGGTTTATGACAGAATCAGAAGCAGCAGAAGATTTTATTGTCTCAAGATCAATGCGTAATCTCCGTAATCCATCTTGACAATAAATCGAAGAATAGACGAAAATAAATTGGATAAAAATCAGAAATATGATTTTATCAAAGACACCCACAAACTCCAATCTAAATTGTAATACATCAATGGCTGTCTCTGGGGATA
>MNJS01000044.1 GCA_001920395.1 Thaumarchaeota archaeon 13_1_20CM_2_39_20 | reverse complement strand
TGTCTTTAACAAGAAACTCTTCAAAGATTTTGGATTGAAGACCTTCTATGGAAGGGAAGTGAAGCAAACAGTTGGCGAAATAATAAATTCAAAACAAGATGAAGAAAATTCCATACTAAGAACAAAAAGAGGAGTTTATTCAAAATGGTTCTCAAAAGATGACTTGGCACAACTATTCAAAAAAGCAAGGATATCCAATTACAAAATCATGGATGAGAAATCGTTGCAACCCGTTACTGGCTATGAACAATATTTGAAACCTGAAGAACAACGAAAAGACGTATTCCCAAGAGCCATAGTAGGACTGGCAGAAATAAGCTGACGGCATTTAGAAAAATTCTTTGAAGAGCCAAGAAACAATTGTTTCTGTTTGTCTCTTTCAACTCACAAACAAGGTCCATTTTGTGCTCTCTCGATGACGCACACTCAAATCAATTCGATGACATACGTACTAGCCCGTTTTTAGAATCGCATCTCTTATCTTGCTTGTTCTTCCGAAAATAGTCTTGGCAATTTCGTCAGCTGATGGTCTCTTGCCTGAATGGGCAAGAAAGTAAACGGTCTCAAATTTTCCAACTATAGCTCCGTGGACATAGCCGTATGCATATTCCGATTCATCTTTTATCTGCAAGGTATCTTTGAAGTTAGGCAAATGCATGTCCTTGAGAAGTCCAGGAATTTTAGATATTTCTTCTTCAATCACTTTTTCGAGTATTTCTTTATCTTTTTGTTTCAAACTCACGTCTGATAAAATGAAATTGCCCCATAAAAGTGTGGTACTAACATTGACACATGCGAAATCGCCCTTAGGAAAACTGCAATTATTGCTGGAACTGGTACTATAAGGGCACATAAGCAGCAAGTCAAATTTACGAACTAGGTCGTACGATTGCGACAGAGTACACGATTTCACACTTTAAGTTTGCGTAGAAATTATACTGATAAATTCTGCCAGATGATTATATGTAATAATCGTTGAGATTTGAGCAGTGAAGACATTAGGAATATCGCTTATGTTGGTTCTTCTTTCAGGATCTCTTGTTTCTCCGATCGCTATTTTGTCGGCTTTTGCTACAATTCAAACGGCTCCACTGCATCCAACGGCCCTCAATGCAACAGCTATATCTGGTACCCAAATTTTCCTAATGTGGACTGCTCCAGTTAATGCCACACAAGATGGGGTTAGTGGATACAAAATTGAAATGAGGTCTTCCTGTTCTGGTTCTTTTAACTTCTTAGTAAATACTACAACAACAAACTTCTTGAGCGCTGGGTTGACTAATGGTACATGCTATCAATTTCGTGTGTTTGCCATAAATTCTGTCGGAATTAGTAGCCCATCAAATAATGCAACCGCATCAACTCTTTCTGTACCTTCTGCACCTACAAACCTTGTTGCAAAAGCAGTTTCTTCATCTCAGATTAAGCTTGGCTGGAGTGCACCTAGCAATAATGGCGGAACTCCAATCACTGGGTATAAGATCGAGAAGAAAAATGGATGTGCGGGCAGCTTCATAATATTGGCTCATACTGTCAATTCAAGCACACTGTATTCAGATACTGGTCTTATAGCTAATACCTGTTATCTGTATAGAGTATCTGCAATTAATGTTATAGGTACTAGTTCCCCATCAGCTGACGCTATCGCAATTACCAACTCGTCACTTACTCATGTTCCAAGTGCTCCCACCGGATTGCATGTAACCACCGTATCAAATACTACACTGAAACTAACTTGGCATTCGCCATCTAGTAGCGGGGATTCTCCAATAACAGGTTATCTAATACAAAGAAACGGAACAACTATTGTAATCAATACGTTTACTAACCAAACCAATTTTACTGATACAAACCTATTGCCAAATCACAAGGAAACATACAGGACGGCTTCATGGAACAGTGTCGGTCTCGGGGCCTTTTCAAACTCCGCATCGGGAATAACTGCCAACTCAACTAGTGTCTCACCGCCAGGAACACCTGGCAACCTGACTGGAACCGGAACTCTCCCTTCCAATTTGGGGCAGTTAATTTCTGATTTTGTTCATGATCGTAACGCGCTTTTAAAACAAGAAAGAGCGGCTATACTCAATGCGATACATGAATGTCATGCAGAAATAAAAAATGCTTCTCATGATGACAAGAAGCAAATACACGATGAATGCAAGGCAAAGATAAAGGCGCTCAGAGAAAAATACAAGGAATCTCGAAAACAACTACAAGAAGAATTCAAGCAACTAAGAGAACAATCCAAGTTACAAATAGAGGACGACAAGATAAAGCTTGAAAATGCTACTCACGCAGCCAGTGATCTTGGAAAAGAAATCAAACAATCAGAAAAAGAAAACGAACAATCTGTCGGCAGTATTGCCAATCATGAAAGCGTTATCAAACATTTTGACAACACCACTAACAATCTTGCAAAAGAAATAAAGCACGTCAATAAGGACCTCAAGAAAAATAAAGGCAAGTCAGAAGGGAATAAAAAGCGAAATCACAACCAAGAAGATTAGTTTGCTCTAATTTTATTTTGGGTTCTGTTAACTTGTTGTCGAATTCTTCAAGCTGTTAATTTTCGTCTGGTCAAGATCCAGTCTTTAGGATTCGGTTCTCTCTTTTCCAATAGTAAACATCTTTCACATGTCCATCTGGGCATGTGAAGTGTTTTAGAATATGGTCACCATTGGGGTTAGGAATTTCTCTTGTAACGCAATAATCTTGATCTAAGGGCGAAACTAGACGTATTCTTCCTCCACATTTTTCACATTCTGTAACTAAAATCTTGTAATTTGACACGGTGTAGCGTATGGACTGTAATGCCATAAGGGTTAGGGTTGCTTGCTTTTCTTGGCATTTTGAATGATTGTCAACCACTTGTTATCGTCCTCTACTTTGATACCGCAGATTTCGCTTGGCGTCTTACCATCTAAACCCATGTGTGGTCTAATGTAATTAGGTAGCAGGTATTTGGAGAATCAATGGAGGGGATAGCGCGTTTGGATTTCCTATGCTTTGCCAGACAAAGATTTGTGCTGTGTATGTTCCAGCTGTTCTAGGCATCCAAGATTGGCCAAGGCTTATAGCTTGGTTAGGTGATAAAGTCCCACCAATCCATGACAAAGAAAGGGTTATGCCATTGTGGTCCTGTATTTGTACAAGGTATGTAAAGGGCTGGTCTCTACTTTGTTTGTTAATTACGTCAGAGACAATTTGGACTTGCTGATTGACTGAAACTTTGTTAATAACATTACCGCTGGAATCTAATATTCTTGCGTTACTTGCCGGCGTCTTTTCTAAAGGAGGAAGACTAGTACCTACGGAGGTAGTAGCTACCATTCGTAGCTGATCAGATGGCGAATGAGGATATGGCAGGGTTCTGTCAACATATTCTGCTGTAACCGCATCGCCGTCAGAAACATGCAGTCTGTTCCCTGAAGATTGAAAATCAGCAGTAAAGTAGACCGTACCTTCAAAGACTCCAGTAGATTCACCTGTCTCTGTCATGGTAAGCTTGATGCCGCCAGAATCAGAATCTGACCAAACACTGGTTTCAAACTTGTCTATCGCTTTGGGATTAAGGTTCATGTCTGGGTCAAAAATTTGCAGTGTTCCCTTACCACCCGCGGGATAGTTTGATTGAAGCCATTTGACTTCGCCTGTATTCCAGCTAATTAAAGCTGAACCAGTAACGGTTCTATCGCGTGAATATTCAAAGGAGACTGATATTCCATCATTGCCAGTACTTGGAAGAAAACCATCTGTAGGACCACATATTGGATTGCATGACGATTCCATACCTGATGGGTTGGCACCTTCGCCATCCACTCCAATTGAGCCTTTTTGGGCAGGGTCACCAGTAAGTATGAGATATCCTGTGAATATTCCAGTGTTAGTGCCAGTCTCCACTAATTGATATGGTATACTGTGACCTGTTGTAGATACTGTGACTTTATCGTCTGTGGTAGTCCCTATTACGTCAACCACGTTGGGGTCAGAATTGAAATCAGGCGCATCTATCCTGATATAAAACTGGTCTGTCCAGCTGAACACTTTCTTGTTCAAATGAACCGGTGATGAGCCTGTATCGTTTTTTGATACAGAGACTTGGGTTGATTCTGGATTGGAAAGGGCATATGAAGGAAGGAAAAGGTAATTAACAATTAATCCGATTGCAATTAACTTGACAATTGACATCTAATAGTTCTTGAAGATAATATGCCCTGCATAAGCTTTTCAGATATAGTACTATTTTCTACAGGATGCTTGGCTTGCAATGACAATGAATCAGGAAATCCTCTCAAGAAGGGACTGTTTATCTTCATAGTACAGGCGCAAAACAGAATCTTCTTCAAGCGATTTTAGCAGATACAAAAATCCTCCCTTTCTTACCTTCTTCATGTCTTTAATGATGTAAATCTTGTCTTCTTCCTCTGATTCCGTCAAGCGTACTCTTTCGCCGCGATTGAAAGTAGGCATATTGTTTGCAAAAAAATAATCATAATTTAATCTTACTCATGAATCATAACTGAGCAAAGGTCAGTGCGATCCAACTAATGTGAGATCCAGCTGTCTGAGGCGTTACAATAACACCTAGGGCATTAAACCGAAATTATCTATTAGATCATCTTTTAATCTTCCGTTCAGCAAGATACCGATCTATGAATACTAATGCCAAAAAAGCTTTGGAACTTCATAAAAGACTAAGGGGAAAGATAATTGTTAAAAGCAAGATCCAAAAGTTGAGACCTGGAGAGATCCAGCTAATTTACACCCCAGGCGTGGCAGCAGTATGTAAAGTAATCTATCGCCATCCAGAACAAAAGTACAATCTGACTACAAAATGGAACAACGTAGCAATAGTAACAGATGGAACAAGGATTCTTGGTTTGGGAAATATTGGTCCTTATGCTGCGCTGCCTGTCATGGAAGGAAAGGCAGTATTATATCAGGAATTTGGAGGCGTGAGCGCCTTTCCCATATGCCTTAATACTACAAAAAAAGAAGAAATCATCGCTACAATCAAGGCTCTAGAGCCTGCGTTTGGCGCAATAAACCTGGAAGATATAGAATCACCGAAAGTTTTAGAGATCTCAGACGAGCTTGATAAATCGCTTCCCATTCCGGTCTTTCATGATGACAGGCACGGAACATCAGTTGTGGTGCTAGCGGCACTACTGAATTCTCTTAGACTAATCAAAAAGGATCTTTCTTCACTTAAAATAGTGATAGCCGGAGCGGGATCAGCAGGATATGGCATATGCAAGTTACTTTGCGCTGCACGTTGCCGTTATCTTATAGTGGTTGATTCTGACGGCGCCATATACAAAGGTAGGACAGAAAACATGAACAAATACAAAAGGGAAATTGCAGCTATCACAAATCCCAAAAAAGAAAAAGGCTCTCTTGATGATGTTTTGAAAAATTCTGATGTATTTGTTGGCGTATCTGGAAAAAAGAACCTTGTTACACCAAGGATGATAAAGGAAATGAATCAAGATCCAATAATCTTCTCTTTAACAAATCCCGATCCAGAGATAAAGCCAGACACGGCAAAAAAAGCGGGAGCTAAAATCGTAGCTACTGGAAGCTATCTGTATCATAATAAAGTCAATAACGCACTTGTCTTTCCCCATCTGATGCGAGTAATTTTGGATAGTAGAATAAAGAAAATCACAACAGATATGATGCTTGCTGCTGCAAATGCCATTTCAAAAACCGTCCCTGATAAGCAACTTGGCTATGAACACATACTCCCAGATATGTTTGACAAGAATATACAGAAAAATCTCTCTAAATATCTAGCGAGTTTTAAAACCTCATTATAATGACTTCTCACTGAGAACACCAATGCCTGAGTTGTTTTATTTTTGACTTGAGAGTAAAGTAACGAAGTAAACTCAGCAAAACTTGGGTTAACAACAGTCAGTAACTGCTATAAGAAGCGTATATTATCATATTTTGCTCTAAATGCAAACTTCAAGCACCAAAAAGACCCAAGAATACTATAAGCACGTTTCTCTATTTTGGACAGACTTGCTGTCTCTGATGGCAAGTAAGCCATACGCACTCTCATCTGCTGGCCCGATGAGAAAATTTGGAACAAATATGAAAAAGCTTAGCACCGAACTAATAGAAGCAAACGACGACCTACTTGAATTTAACACAAGACTCTCAGAATATTATAAACAGCTTACCGATACGTGGACTGAGGCACAAAAACAATTCAACAAAAAAGTGCCAGAACTACCAAACGATGCAGAACATATAGAAGCATCAAAGCGTGTTTGGATAGACATATTTGAAAACTACTTTACAACTTTGTTTGACTCTACTAAATTTGCCGAAAATTTTGGCAAGCTAGTATCAAGTGAGCTTGAACTTGCCAAACATTGGAATAGTATGATGTCAGTACTGCTAGATAATGCTAATCTTCCTACTAAAGATGACATAAACGAAGTCTACAAGGAGTTGCATTCCCTCAAAAAAAGATTAGCTAAGATGGAAAAAGACAGCAATCACAGGACGGTAAAGAGAAATGGTAAATGAGCTAAAAATAGACCCAAAGCTAGTAGAAGAATTTCTTAACATCAACAAGAACATCTTTGAAGCTCCAAAGCTTGTGCGTGCACCAGACGAGATCAATCTAGACATGACTCCCTATGATGTGGCATACTCGGAAGACAAAATTAGACTTCTTCACTTTCATCCAACAACTGAAAGACAGGTGAAGACTCCGCTGGTCATAGTATATGCGCTGATAAATCGCTACCATATACTGGATATTCATCCACAGAAAAGCTGGGTGAGAAATTTGTTAAACCAAGGAGTAGATGTCTACCTTGTTGACTGGGGAACTCCAACTAACGCAGACAAGTTTCTCGGATTTGATGATTATGTTAATGGCTATATTGACAACTGTGTTGATTTTATAGCCAAAGAAACAGGAGAGGAAAAGGTCTCTATGCAGGGATATTGTACAGGGGGAACTTTGGCAACTGTATACGCATCTCTGCATCCCACAAGGCTGAAAACTCTCACACTTACGGCTCCTGTAATTGACGGTAAAAGAGACACTACGGTTGTTGGAAATCTTGCAAAACATATCGATGTTGACAAGCTTGTTGATACCATTGGAAACATGCCTCCAGAATTCATGTACTTTGTCTTTTCGGTACTAAAGCCATTTGAACAAGGCCTTGAAAAATATGTCAATTTCTTCAAAAATATTCATGACAAAGACTATGTTGAAAACTTTATTCGTGTGGAAAAATGGTTAAGTGATACTCCACCCATTCCAGGAGAGCTCTTCAGGCAATGGATAAAGGACGTATACCAGGAGAACTTGCTTATTCAGAGCAAGATGTACGTAGGTGGGAAACAAGTTTCCCTTAAGAACATAAACATGCCGTTGTTCACGCAGGTTGCAGTGGCCGATCATTTGGTCTCACCAGAATCTAGCATGCCTATTCATTATGCAGTCTCAAGTGAAGACAAATCTCTGCAGATATACACGACTGGACACGTGGGCATGATTGCAAGTTCATTCTCTCAAAAAAGAGTACTGCCTGAATTTGGCCAGTGGTTAAAAGAAAGGTCAAATAAATAAGGAAATGGATTTACCTACTGATTTCGTGTAGGTGTCCATGCTGAGATCCACGATTGTAGCATATTTTCATTTAGCTCCGAAAATGCCTTTGTGCTGTCATTGAATGACTTTAGGTTTTGTCGGACCACGTCAATTGTTGCTAGTGCAATCTTGTTCTGAACTGAACGTGCTTTGATAATCTCTTCCGTTGCGTCATTTACCATCTTGATATATGCTGATGGCACGTTGGTGTTTAGTCCGCTCTTTGTTGCATATTCCTGTTGTAGCGAAACTGCGGAACCAAATGCATTCTTCCATGCCTCGGTATATTCTTGCTGAAGATTTGTTATTGACTGCAGGTACTGTGGAAGAGATTTCTCTACGTCATCAAAGAACTTGTCGATGTTTTGTTTGTATACTGCAAAGATCTCTTTTGTTTCTGGTGTTGTCTTACTCACTTTTTCACCTCCCTTTTCTGTTTCTTTTCAATTGGAACGATTATTACTTGAACCAAGTCACCCTCTCCAATTTTCAGAGCGTCTCTTTCTGCTTCTGGAATTGATATTCTTCCGTTGCTGCCAACCGTTGTCTTAAATGCGCCCCATGACAAAAACTGTGGAACTGACTGTGACATCTTGGACCAACTTTCTATTGCCTTTGCTTGAAAGTCTCCCACATTTTGCATAAATTCGGACTGGACTTTTGCGTTTTTTTCAACTATCTCCCTTAGTGTATCAGCTGGGTTGAACGGTCCTTTTTGCTGATTCGTCAACTCACCAAAAGTCTTGAAAAAGTCCATCTGGGCCTTTCCGCCTTTTTGTATCCATTCTTTGAACATGGTAGATGGGTCATATTGGTTTTGGTTACCAGTCATTGGTAATATATGGAAATCCGTTGAATATAAGTCTACTGGTAATAATTGGTACTCATTACCAATTCACGGTCTAAAAAATTCAGTATTATATCTGCGAATTTTTCTGGCTGTTCTACATGGGGTACATGTCCGCATCCTGGAATCTCAACAAATTTTGATTCTGTGATCGCAGACATAAATGGACTGGCATACTCTACTGGAATCACCTTGTCCTGCTTCCCCCATAGTATCAAAGTGGGTGACGTTATCTTTCGAAGCTTGTCCTCAAAATCCGTATCGTTCTTGATGCCCAAAACAGTTGAAAGGATTGCAAACTTTGCGTTTGGAAGGTTCATTCTTGTGATAAAGTCGTTTACTAACCTTTGTTCGACCTCTCCTTTCTCCACCATCATCCTAAGGGCCATATGTGCATTATCAGGCGTGGGATAGAGCGCAGCCAACATGTATGCGTCAAGGGCAGGAGTGGATCTCTTCATCATCCCTGAAGGAGATACTAAAACGATCTTATCTATGACACCACTTTGAGTGCTAGCACACTCCGCAACTATCTGACCTCCTAGCGAAGATCCAATCAGACTTGTCCTTTCTATGCCAAGTGCTCCTAAAAATCTAAACACAAAATTTGAAAGAAAATCCATGGTATAGTCTACTGACGGCTTGTCACTATGGCCAAAACCGATCAAGTCTGGTATGATCAGTCGATATTTTGACCTCAGATGGGGAATCACACGAAGCCATCTTTCTGCAGAGGCACCAAGGCCGTGGATAAGAACCAGGGTCTCGTCAGAATCACCGTCGTCGAGATACCTTGTGTTGTATCCTGCCACGCTTACAAATCGCTCTTTCAAGGATGTTTGTTCGCAGTTTCTACACAAGATAACCTTTTCCATAACAACATTTAGACAGAATGTTATGATTATTGAATCTCAGCTAACTTTTCAGCTGCATCCCTTTCGCCTTTTTCTATAAGTTGCTTTATTGTTGTAATAGAAAAATCAGCATCCTCAAAGAGAAAGTGCGAGTCCTCCTGACGTTGTATCCTTACTATCTGATCTATTATTGCGCCTCTTTCACCTGCCAGCTTTTGGTACTCTTGCTCTATTCTTGAAATCTTTGCCTTAGAATTGTCATCTAGAGGAACCTTGATGAGAATTTCATACATTTCTCTAACAAGCGAAAGATATCGGTTGATGACCCTTGACATGCGAAGGTTGTGTAACGTCTTATCTGCATGCATGATATCCCTTGCCCTATGCCATACCTCGATCATGTTTCTTGGAAGCTCGTGTTGTTTGTCTGGAAACACGTCTACGATGTAAACCCTCTTGTCATGCTTTGGAGAAGCATCAATGACTTCTCGAAGAGGTGTATTACTAAGTAACGTTCCATCCCATAGGTACTTGCCATTAATTTGTGTCCAAGATATTCCATAAAATGGATATCCTGCACATGCAAGAATGTGATCTGCCATTATGTTGTCGTACATGCTATCAAACACAGATGGTTTTGCGTTTTCTACGTCAGTTGATGTTATTATCAGCCGCGGTCTTTTTTGTTCCCTTATTTTTTTAAAATCTACATATTCATTTAACGTATTTTTCAGTGGCCTTAGATCGTAAAGATATGGCCACAAAAATGGAAAGAAGTAATCAGGAGAAGGCAGAAACCATTTTGGTAAAAATAATTTAGGATTGCCCCAAATGGCAGAGTTCATAGATGCAAAGTATGGTCTAACATTATCTGGCAACCCAGGCGGAGTAAGATATTCTGCTATATCTAACCAAAAATTCTCCAAGTCTTTCACAGGATCATTTTTTGCACCAGCAATTATTGCTGCGTTTATTGCGCCGATCGAAGTTCCTGCGACGATATCAAATTTTATTCCATGCTTATTTAGAGCCTTGTACACGCCGCATTCGTATGCTCCAAGTGATCCTCCACCTTGTAAAATGAGGACTGTCTCAAAACTCAACTTTTTGTTCTCTTTTTGAGATAGACTTTGCATTCAATATGAATTATTCCGTAAAATATTAAAAGGTTTGATAATGTATTGCGATAGTTTACAACTGAGAATTACTATAACATTATAATACGATGATTCCACAGTATGGTCCGTGAGTTTCAAAACAATCAATCCAGCCACCGAACAGGTCATGGTGGAATATCAAAACATTAGCAAAGACGAACTTCAGACAATTGTAAAAAAATCTAGAATCGCATTTCATGACTGGAAGAAAAACATCAAAAAAAGAGCAGATTACTTGCATATCTTTGCGCAAGAGCTAAGAAAGGAAAAGGCCAAGCTTGCGCGCGTTGCAACAAATGAAATGGGAAAGCCTATCAAAGAATCAATTTCAGAAGTGGAAAAATGTGCGTGGGCAATGGAATTCTACGGGGATAATGGTGAGATCTTTCTAAACCCTGAAGTTGTTAATACTGATGCTCGAAAGAGCTACATTTCATTTGAACCACTCGGAGTGATTGGAAGTATAATGCCATGGAATTTTCCCTATTGGCAAGCGCTGAGGTTTGCAGCTCCCTGTCTTATGTCGGGAAATACCGTGGTGCTAAAGCCTGCAAGTGCAACTATGCAGTGTGGAATAGAGATAGAAAATACCTTGAAGGCAATTGGATTGCCGGAGGGCGTATTTCAGACAATAGTAGGCGATTCAAGTATAGCAGAACAACTTATCGACTCTGATGTAAATGCAGTAACATTTACCGGAAGTAACATAGTCGGTGCTAAAGTAGCTCAAAGGGCTACATCTCAGATAAAAAAGTGTGTTCTTGAACTTGGTGGCAGTGATCCTTTTATCGTGTGCTCGGACGCAGATATAGAAAAGGCATCAACCGGTGCAGTAAAAGGAAGATTCATCAATTGTGGCCAAAGTTGTATTGCATCTAAGCGATTCTTTGTTGTCAAAAAAGTAGCAAAGGACTTCATTGAGAAATTTCTTCAAAAAGCTGAAAGACTAAAGGTTGGGGACCCCATATCTGAAGATACTGATATAGGGCCATTGGTAAATGCAGCTGGCCTCAATAAAATAGAAGATCTTGTAAAAGACGCAGCAAGCAACGGTGCGCAGGTATTGACAGGAGGAAAGAGATTGAGGAGTAAAGGATACTTTTATGCCCCTACTCTTTTGGATAGGGTTACCACCAAGATGAGAGTAGCTAAAGAAGAAGTGTTTGGCCCCGTTGCACCAATAACTACAGTGGAAGACGAGATGGAAGCAATAAAACTTGCCAATGAATCCCAATTTGGCCTAGGTGCCAGCTTATGGACTCAGGACCTTGAACGGGCAAAAAAACTATCCGAATTGGTAGAATCTGGTATAGTCACCGTAAACAATGTTGTCATATCGGATCCTAGAATTCCCTTTGGCGGAATCAAACAAAGTGGATTTGGAAGAGAGCTATCAAGATATGGAATGCTTGAATTTGTTAACATGAAGTCTGTGAGGTTCTACGACCAACTAGTGATTCATCACCACGTCGAATAGGATTCTTTGAAGTGATTCAAAAGTTTGAATCCATTGTCTTAGAGCACGAGTATCCCTTCCATGAATCGTCCATGTTTTTTGCCCCTTTAGTCCTTTTAACCACAAAGCTATTTCCGTAATTCCTTGATAAAAAGGAATCAAAAGTCAACTTTCCGGGAAAACAACATGAACCTTTTTCTAACTCTCTTGCTATAACATTACATGTCCCTTGAGAAACTGTTAGATAACATCATGAATACTGACTCGCACATCAGATACGTGACTATCTGTGACATGGACGGAAAGGAAATTCAAACATCAATTCGAGAGAATGTTACACCTTTGCTTAATGACGAAGAAACCAAAGAGACACTTCACTACGCAGTTAATGCATGGAAGACACGAAGCAAGTTTGCGCCAAAGATTGGCAAAGGAAAGTATGTCCTAGCTGTTTATGAAAAACTCAGGAGATTGACAATGCCCATAGGAGAAAAATACTTGCTCTTGATTACTTGGGGAACTGATGGCGGAACAGCTGACATAATCGAGCATCTTCAGAACATGTTCTCCGGAGATTACACACGTGATTGGTGAGCAGCAGAGACTCAAATAGTGGTCTGAGTAAGCTAGTAATCTTTATCCTTTAGAAAACCTACTAGACAATACGAATTACAAGTCATTATATGAAAAAGTCATGGCACTTGACCCCAAAATTAGATTTGCGACAATATTTGACATGAATGGTAAAGTAATGATAAGTGGCCATCGTAAGGGTGTGGAGAATCTTCTTTCACCAGAAGAAAGTCAAAAGTCACTTCAGCTCGCAATTAATGCTTGGAAATCTCGTAACGAAGTTTCAAATAAGATTGGAAAGGGGAAATACGCGCTAGTGGAATATGAAAAGCTAAAACGAATTACGATGCCATTAGATGAAGATCACATTCTCTATATAACTACTGATGTGGAAGCGGACCATGCACCTATAATTTATCGAGCCTTAAGATTAAAGCAGGATATGCTTCACAGTCCAGATGGAATGCCTTGAAGGTTAGTACAAAATTTCTCAGATAAATTAACGAATATTTCTATAAATAGTGAAATCTAAATTTTGGCAAGGCCGCGTTTTGATTTTTTAAAATAGTTTGTAATACAATCTTCATGAGTGTATCTAATGGGGTCGCAGGAAGTTTGGCAAAACCAGCAAATACCTTTACGATATTCTGGTAACTAGATCACTCTCATTTCCTTTATACGTCATTCCTGGTCTTATTTTTGATCCAAGCGTATTTACACACGATCTTATTTTTGAGATATTATAGGAATATGATCAAATCGACAAAGCAAAGAAGAACAATACATCAACCAACGAAAAAATAGCAAGACTGCAAACATATTTTACTACAACCTAATTCTATAGTAGTCCCAACGTTCTGGATTAAACGGTCTTGTAAATTCTATCTGTTCTCCTCGTTGAATTCTACTTGATATTACATCTCTTAGTGCAAAACTTGCCAGGTACTTGTAACCCTTTGCTTGGGCTTGCATTGTAAATAAGAGTCTCATCTCGCGTCCTCCCTTCTGGCCCCAATATCCCATTCTAATAGCTATTGGCTCCAAAAATGCCGTGTTTGACAATCCATAATTTGGTTCGTTAAGATCTGGCCGCAATCCATATCCTTCAATAGGACCGCCTTTGGCAAAACCAACTATTGGTCCATTCCCGCTTCCAAGTCTCAATGTATTGAGAATCGTATAAGCATCTCTCACGGAATCAGCAAATTCTTCCTTTTTGAACTGCAGTGGAAGAGGCAGCTCTTCATGTATCTTATCCAGGGTTTTTATGAAATCAGAGTCCCTTCGTATAGATATTGGTTCTATGTTTGCAAAAAATCTGGCGTTATCATAGACAAGAGATGCCTCAATCTGTATTTCTTGCTCTCGCAATTTCATAAATGACAAAACATTGTCCATGAAATTCTTTCTCATCTCCCTTGGAAGTGAACGCAATATTCTCTGGCACATCTCGGCTTCGTTGTTGAGAAGATCCTCAAAATACGAAACAGATCTCCTTACGATGTAAATTGGATGCCATGCCAACGCATGAGCATTTTTTTGTGCCATCTCCATTGCTTTTGTAAAATCACCAAGAGCATATCCTCCAATTCTGTCAGCAACTGATAGAAACCAACCAAGCTTTCTAAAATGCTCCTTTTTGATATCATCATCTTTTGTGATATTTGATTTCGACAAGTATTCATCAATCTCTTTCTCCACAGTCTTTCTTATATCCTCAGTCCAGGGATGGGTGGTCCTCAGAATTAGTGCTGCAATCAAATTTTCATCAATGCCTGCATCTTCTAGCAGTGAATGTAGTTTTTGATCGGTCAACACAAATCTTACTGCATCTTCTTCATGTGGCTTGTCTACCTTCTTGCCTGGATCATAGTCATGAAATAGAGCGGCTACAAAAAGGTACGGAAAATCTTCTTTTGCAAACTTGGCATGTAGGCTCTCCCATTGAGCTGCTAGAAGTGTCACATACGTAACTTCCAGCTCATGAACGATATTGTGATACCCATAATAGTTTACTCCCAGTCCCTTTGACTCGAATAGTTCGACTGTATAATCAAGGATCTTGGAATAACATGTTCTATCTAATCCGTTTGTAACCAATATTTTTTGGATCTCATCTCGTAATGCTACTGGATTTTGGCTTTGTAGCAACAGAAGAGGATCAGTTATGTGGGTTTTAAGTCCTACCTCCTAAATTAGCCGTGGAACATATGTAACACTAGAACACTAGCCAGGATTAATCATGTTCCTAGAACCATACACTATATGGAAAACGAACCCCGAAAAGATGAGACGTTGGGAAGCATGGAAATCGACGCCATTGACCTCATTGAGGGAGGGATGGGCAAAAGAGCTATGGAAAAGTTGCATAAGCAAATTTGCTCCAAATTTGTTCAATAACAATCATTTGCAAGAATTTCGTATTTTCTAGAGAGCACTGAATAATGAATATCCAGCGGACAGATTTTTACATTATCATATAAGTAGTTTTACTGCATCTAAAATCTAAAGAGAAAAATTGGACGGAATAATCTGTAACTCATCTCCGCTGACTATCAAAGCAAATAATCACAAGTAAAGGTCAAATACAAGACTTCTAAAAGGACTTTATGCTCCATTTGTCATACGCGATTATGGTGGCTCTAGCTGTTTCAGTGGGAGTTGCACCAATCTTTGCGCAGACACAAAATCAATTTTCTGTCATGGACCCTGCCGGCGGGCAGTCATATCCTGTAAACTATAGTATCACAGGAGGAGCGGTAAACGATATGTCGATCAACACAAACGAAACCTCGCTTGTCGTGTCGATCCAGTCAACAGGTGCTGGTAATCTTACAATGACTCTTCCAAGGACACTAATAGACGCTAAGGCTGGCGCAGACGATGATCTGTTCTTTGTCCTAGTAGACGGTGCTGACACAGATTTTAACGAGTCAAAGACCAATACGGATAGAACTCTAACGGTATCTTTTCCTGATGGAACTCAACAAATAGAGGTAATTGGAACACAAGTAGTCCCAGAGTTTGCTGGATTAGCATTTGCAATACTTGCAATTTCAATTCTAATGATAATCGTTTTTTCCACCAAAACCACAATAAGATTCAGACAATAACCTACCACTTTCTTTTACTGCGTATCTATAATCTGATTATCTAGCTAAATCCTGCACCAAACTGGTCCCCATATTGGAGTGGATCGATAGAGTCAGAGCTTTTCAATTTCAGATACAAAAAGACTTCATTTACTAATTGTACCGCATCCTCGTCTTTGAGATGAAATTCGTTTTTCACGTAATCGTGATACTTTTTCAGCTTCTGTGGGTCTTGTTCATCCACAGATATCCTGTCTGAAATAACTAACGCCGCCACCTTTTCAATCCGGGAATTATAGTCTGAATCACTCAACATTTTTTAGCTCCGATTCTGGCTTTTAAGTGATTGGAGGTATGCGACCGCATAAGATTTGAAAGTAGCATTTTCAAGCATCTTACGTCTTGGATGCGAGCCAACATGCCTGCATATTGCTCTAATAGGTGATTACCACTTTTGGCAGATGGGTTTTTTATATTATTAGATTGGAAACACCCTAGGTATTATAATGCAAGCTGAAAAATTGGCTGTGAATTCAGACATAAGCATCTTTGACACTGAACCAGATTCCAGTTTGTATCAGCACAAGTTACAGCTTGACAAAGTAAGGGACGAACTTATGAAATTTGGGCTGTCATCAAACCAAGCTAAAGTGTTCATATATCTTTCAAAATGTGGACCAAAAAAAGCGTCTGACATCTTCAAGGCCCTGGACTTGCCAAGGACAGAAACATATGGAATTCTTAATGGGTTACAAAGTCGTGGTATTATTACTGCTGAATTTTCCACTCCTGTAATCTATGCTGCGCTTCCTTTGAGGGATACGCTTGAGGCTCTTGTAAATGCGGAGAAGGAGAAGATCAACATACTTGCAAAACGAGAAAGTAAGCTTGTCGAGCTGTGGAATGAAATACCAACAGGTATTGCGGAAGGAAGGACTACTAGGAGAGAACAATTACAAATGCTTCAGGGAAACCCGCAAATTCATTCTAAAGCCAGACAGATGGTGGAAAGTGCGAAGGAAGAAATTAGAATATTTTGTACATTAAAGGATCTTTCTAGTTTCTATCATTCAGACCTTATTGATATGTTATCAAGTTCAGTTGCAGATGTAAAGTTCATCATATCTCCAGCTACTATGATACCATCTTTTGCGCGGAAAATTAATAAAAGAAGGATTAGGTTGATGCCCAACACCAAGACTGAAAATCAATGCTTTGTAGTAAAGGATTCAGAAGTTTTGATTTTCTTAAGAAATGCGAGCTTCGCCCCAAACAACGTCTTTGCCATATGGACTGATTCAAAAACACTTGCAGAATCCATGACTCTGTTGTTTGATTGTTGTTGGGAAAAATCAGATACGATTCATTAAATTTATCTCATATATTTTAGATCGCATAATATGTTGTAATGCCAGATTCGCGGATTGACAAATACCTGCAACAACTGTACAAAAAATAACTCCCAAAATCACACAAATCAAAGATCTTCTTTTGATGATTTCTCATCTTCGAACTCGTCATCGAGATACTCTATATACACTTCTTCCCCGTTCTCTCTGTTTTCATTAAGGTATTCTTCTTTACCTAGTTGCTTTTTCTTGTTATTCATATCTAGTAGCCGTCTTCTGTATACCTAAGCTTATAATCTTTGAAAAATAATACATGCACCCTAGCAGCTAGGCCATGAGGGTTGGTGTCTGGGCCTTTGCTGGAGCACGCTGCCGGGTAGCATGATGCATATGTCATCTAAAAATCAGCAGATAAGGTCTGGTCTGTATGTAGGAGCGACATACAACTTTTTCAGGCTCGATTCCTCACAGGTATTCTTCTGAAACAAATATCGGCAGTTTTAGATAACATACCAAAGCTCGACGGTAATATTGACGCGTGCACATTGAAATAACTGGAAAATACACACTGATTTGCAAGTGAAGACCAGTATGATGGTAATTGTTGGATTAACAGTAGCTACAATTATTGGTGCAATCTTCCTAACTCTAACATTTGTGAATAACTCTAGCTTGGATTATAGCTCATTGCCAAAGAAAACATCCTTTTCAATAACAGAATACAAAATACCCGATCTAACCAGTTCGCCATTATTTCCAGTTTATGATAATATGCGTCACGTAATATGGGTAGGTGATACCAGAAATAACAGCAGTAGAATTTGGGAATTTGACATAATCAAACATGAATTTGTAGAACACAAGCTTGATAGTGTAAGATATGTAACTGTGATAACATTAGACTCGGATGGCAACCTATGGTATATAGATCCTGCGTCAAGATTCCTTGGACATTATAACCCAAATAATCAAACTAATAAGATAATAAAAATCCCTTCAAACGGGACTCTGACTAGCATAGTTTTAGATCCTGCAGGCAACGTCTGGATATCTGGAACTAGTTCTGATGTCTTTTTGAAATATTATGTCCATAACGCAACCTTTTTAGAAATTCCGACGCCAACACCTCATGCCTCGCCCCTAGGCATGGCGAAAGATAAATCCGGTACGATATGGGTTGCTGAAGCAATAGGCGCATTAGCAAGGGTAGATCCTACTCTTAACAAGATTACGGAATATCATCCACATGACATCAAGTTGAAGATTCCAGTTGCAACTCAATTGGATCCAGGCGATGCAATTGTATATATTACAGAGCACGGTGAAGACGCTCTTTTTTCATTTGATACAAAATCTGAAAATTTTGTGAGACATGCACTGCATCATGATCCTCAAGCACTTCCGTATGGGATGGCA
This sequence comes from Thaumarchaeota archaeon 13_1_20CM_2_39_20, assembly GCA_001920395.1. GTDB lineage: Archaea > Thermoproteota > Nitrososphaeria > Nitrososphaerales > Nitrosopumilaceae > Nitrosotalea. The sequence goes on along the minus strand of MNJS01000044.1, from coordinate 4,527 downwards.
TTTGATAAACATGGAAATCTGTGGGTTGCAGAACATACGGTAAACAAAGTAGCAGTATTTGTTCCCTCTACAGGTTATAGTACCGAGATACAGATTCCATCTCCAAATCCCTTGACACAGTGGCTTGCGGCTGACGAGGAAGGAAGAATTTGGCTTGCCGAACCTGGTGGGGCCGCAATCGGTGTTATAAATGAGACAAATTAATTTACTTACCATTATTCCAAGATTAAGCTGCTAAATCTGCATCTGAGATTATCACTATAGTTGTCAAGGTAGTGTTGACCAATCCAAAAAACAATAAGTCAACTGAATCAAATGATAAGGGTATGTAAAATGATTTGAGTTGAAGATCTTTTTATGTTGCAACTTTATCATTATATTGGATAGCAATCATGACTCAGGTGATCATACACCATCGGTAGATGGTCCCAAGACAGGTCTCAAGTCACATGGTTGGTATCCCTACTTGTGTTCAGAGAATTTCTTCTAGGGTACGAACCATGGTAGATAAAAATGACAGAGCTTATGAACAAGTAAAGAAATACTACTAGGTATGAAAACAAAACTGCATGAGGAGCGCGTTAAGGCCCAGAACCTGGATGCAAGCTGCAGGGTTCTAAACATTTGGCAGGTACTGGGCAAAAGATGGGCGTTGCCAATATTGAAGAATTTGAGCACAAAAGATGTGATACGATTCAACGAGCTAAAGAGAATACTTCCAGGAATAAGCAGTACTGCCTTGTCAGAAAGACTGGCCGACCTTGAGAGAGAAGGGCTGGTCTACAAGAAAATCTATCCCGAGGTGCCCTCAAGGGTAGAGTATAGTCTAACTAGACGTGCGAGAGAACTGGAAGCAATTCTTGACGACTTGGGACGATGGGCAGACAGATGGCAATCTCAAACTGCCGACGCAAAATCTATCTAGAGCTATTGATTAATTGGATATTTTTCAGGAAGATCAATTAGTATAAGTTCAGATGGATTCTCTGCCTTGATGTAAATCAGTTCTTCGTTTTCTATTCTTGCCGCGTCTCTTTCCTGCAAAGTATCTCCATTTATTTTGATGTTACCACTTATCACAAATAGATACAGTTTTCTCTGCTCTTCTAGACCGTATTTGATTTCCTTGCTTGATTCCAATGAAGAAACGTATATCTTTACGTCCTGATGAATTCTCAATAAACTATCTTCTGTAGAGCCATCTGAACCTACAACAGGAAGGAGTTTGTTTAGTCTTTCCTGTCTAGTAAAGACACGTTGTTGCCAGGCTGGTAGCAACCCTTTCTTGTTTGCAAAGACCCAGATTTGTAATAGTCTTAGAGGTTTCTCAGGAGACGGATTATATTCTGAATGCATTATGCCAGAGCCTGCCGTCATTATTTGAATCTCTCCAGAGCTTACGATCCCATGATTTCCTTGGTTGTCCTTGTGCTGCAGTTGACCGTCGATGACATACGTGATTATCTCCATATCTCGATGATGATGAAAATCAAATCCTGTACTTGGTTGTATTACATCATCGTTGAACACCCGAAGTGGCCCAAAACTCATCTTGTTAGGATCAAAGTAGTCACCAAATGAGAAATGATGAGTTGTGGCAAGCCACTCATTTTTATTGGTATAATGTTCGTCTGCTCTTGTAATTTTGATCATACTAATAGTACGACAAAATCATTATTAAAGATGGTAGTAATTTTATACCTAGTAAATTTCGTGTACTTGACCAAGTAAATAATTCCTTACCACTAAAGTCAAGATTAGCAGAAAAATACCCACACTTAAGTACGATAAAAGGAAAAGAACACGATGTTGGATTCTGAAGTTGCTAGGGCAAGGAAACCAACCTATGAGGTAAATCCTCTGATTCTAAACAGATGGTCTCCAAGATCATTTTCAGGAGAAGAACTAACTGATAAGGAGCTTTTTACTCTCTTTGAGGCCGCAAGATGGGCACCATCATCTTATAACAACCAACCATGGAGGTTCATCTATGCAAAACGAAACTCAAAGGACTGGGATGCTTTATTTAATTTACTTGTAGATTTTAACAAGCAATGGTGCGCAAACGCATCTGCGCTTGTTGTAATTATTTCAAAAAAGACCTTTGATTACAATGGGAAGCCATCTGTGACTCAGCAGTTTGATACCGGCGCAGCGTGGGAAAATCTCGCTATACAAGCAACATCTCAGGGATTATCTACGCATGGTATGCAGGGATTTGATTATGAAAAGGCAAGAAAAGATCTTGGCGTGCCTGACGAATACGATGTCGTTGCAATGGCTGTAATTGGTAAGAAGGGCGCAAAGGAGAAACTTTCAGCAGAGTTACAGCAACGAGAAGTTCCCAGCGATAGAAAGCCACTCTCTGAGATTGTCATGGAAGGAAAATTTGGGAATAAAGCAGGAATACCATAGTCTTTGATAATATGGAATAACTTAAAATACAAAACTCGGCGATCTTATGCTAATAATGACGGGATTTGAAAAGGACTGTCCTGTTTGCAAGAAAAAATTCACGAGCCTGCTAGAGTATACTACTCACATTGGAACTGAGCACAGAGATATACCACCTGAAAGGATATTGAAGATTAACAAGGAAGAAAAATGGAGTTTTTCAAAAAAGTAATCTAGTTATTTTGAAGAATCGGTATCGGTTTTTGAGAGAATAGAATCCATTTTCCTCTTTAATTCTTGCATTGCGTCAAAGTATGACTCATGCTTTTCATCAAAATCTGCAAGTTTCTTTAAAATGTCACCATGATTTTCTTCCAACTCATTGATACGAGACAATATGTGGTCTTGCTTGACCGATGTCTTCTTCTGTCTGTAGTATATCCACCAACTTACCACAGAACCAATTATTGCTCCAACCATGATGCCTAGGTATGTGGAGGCAGCATTGGTCATGTCCACGCATTCTTTTGATATTTCTGGTACACAGCCCCATATGGAAAACAATACTGGAAGCATCATGCTGTCTTTGACACGGATAAATAGTATTTTTACATTTTCTATGAGTATCAATTAAGGAGCTTGTGAAATGATAATACACGTAACGGACATACAAAACGGCAAGATACTGAGACTAGTGAAAGGTGACATTACAGAAAGAGATGTAGATGTAATTGTTAACGCAGCAAATTCTATCCTTAACCATGGAGGGGGAGTAGCCGGTGCAATAGTACGAAAGGGCGGTCGCCTAATTCAGGAGGAAAGTGACAAAATAGGATCTGTCCCCGTTGGTTCTGCTGTCATGACATCAGCGGGTAAGCTGCAGTGCAAAGCTATCATTCACGCTGTGGGCCCAAGAATGGGTGAGGGAGAAGAGGATGACAAGTTGAAGAATGCGGTTCGAAACTCACTTTCACTTGCATCGCAAAATGGATTTGCAAGCATCTCAATGCCTGCTATTAGCTCTGGAACTTTTGGATTCCCAAAAGACAGGTGCGCAAAGATTCTCGTATATGAATCAAAAAAGTTTCTAACTGAACATCCTTCTACATGCTTGAATACTGTAGAATTTTGTATTTTTGATGATGAAACACTTGTACAATTTAATAATGAATTTGAAAAATTGTGACAACAAAAGTGTGAGTGCATTGGCATCGATAATAAAAATTGCGTATGATTAATGAGCGAAGCATATCGTTAAGACATTTTAAAGGGTAGTGGACAAGAAAAGATGTTGCCTGAGAATATAGACAAAGATTCAGATCTATCGGTGAAAGCAGAAGAGTACATCGAGGTAATAAGTACAGACGATGAGCGGATCAAGATCATAGGAGAGGAGCTTGCCAACGACACTGGAAGGGCAATCTTTGGAAAGATATCGCAGGGAGTTGCAAGCACCAATGACCTTGCAAAAGCACTAAACATTTCGCTTCCACTTGTAAATTGGCACATAAATCGCCTTTTGAGTGTAGCTTTAATCAAGGTGGAAAAGGTTGAGATGAGCTCAAAAAATAAGAAGATGAAATATTACGGGCCAGTAAAGACCGCACTTGTGATTGTTCCCCCTGAAAATTCCTCTGAAAATAATGTATCAAAGTCAAAAAAGGAAACTGTTCTGTTGCAGTTGCGACATTATTTGGCAAGTATCGCAGCATTTGTTGTAGGTACATCTACAATCTATATTACTGAGAAAAACCAATTGCCAACTGGATCTGTCACGGCACCGCAAACAGCAAAGAATCTTGCACAAACATCAGAGTCTTTGCATGCAGCTACACCACAGACCTCGATCACAACCGCATCTCCTCCGCCAGAACCTTCGATTCTTGCGGCAGAACCAACCTTGATTTTACTTGCATTACTAGGTGGTGCCATAGCATTCTGCGCGGTCTTTTTTGGAATTCGTATGGCTCGAAGAAAAAAACAGAAGGTTCAAACAATTTAAAATTCGAATTTTCTTGGAGATACCAAAAAAATAAAAAATATATCATGTAAGAAACACTTTTGCAATTTTTTAATAAAAAAATAGGTTAAAATGAAATTTAATCAAAACCTATAAGCTCTGTTAATTATTCA
>MNJS01000005.1 GCA_001920395.1 Thaumarchaeota archaeon 13_1_20CM_2_39_20 | reverse complement strand
TTTGTCTTGTACTTTTCGTGGATCAATTCAGCATCCTCTTTCATGTCGTCGTTTTCAGATACGATATCTATCAGAGCACGTATTCGGCGCAATGTAAGCCCCTTTTCTCGCAACAGTCGCTGGGCATCCAATCTCCATCTAGGAATGAAAATTACAAATGCTCCTTGAACGACTAGTTGTTCAAATGCAATTTGTTTTAGTCCTTCGGAACCACAATCAACGCCGACGGTTTGTACACTTCCGTCTATATCGGTTATAGTGCCTATGACCTTTCCAATGTGGGTGCCGTACATGTCCTTAACCTGCTTGCCGATAAACTCGATCTCTTCCTTGCTCATTGGGTAAAGGTTCTGGACTTGATATAATCAGCAAAGTGTTAACAAGGTTTCCAGTTTTAGTAAGATCATTTTAGCTAGTTTTTGAGCCTTTTTTGAGCAATTTAGTAATTTTAAAATCACTAATTTGGTAATGGTCCAACAATGATTACAAAAGAAGAACTCGACCAAGTCCTACATTTTGTGTCAAAGCGCTGGATAGACATGAGCCGCGATCCAAACCATAAAGCCTTTGAAAACATGCCAACTGACTTTTGGATGAACTCCATGGGCGGAGCTGCAGGAGAAGGAAGATGGGTTACAACACTAATGTACACCGAAGATTTGCAACAAGCTGAATCCTTCAAGGATGTATTACTACAGTGGCAATCGCAACGCAACACAAAGGAGTCAGATCTGGTTCAGATTAGAAAAAAGTAGATTATTTATAATTGAATTACTCTGAAATCGTGTTGTCTGAATTTTCAGAATCTGAAAAAGAAATTCTCCTAAAACACTTTTCCAATGTAAATGGCTCTGTCTTTGCAATCATAACACCAAGACAAGTAGACAGGGGAGCCCTAATGTCAAGATACAGTAGGACCGACAAGAGCATGCGCAAGATATTTCTGGACGAATTCTTGCAAAACGAAACCCGCGGTGAAGAATTTTACAACAAAGTCCTCCTTGAATATGGCGATGACTCGGTAGCTGAGCTTGGCGAAGCTCAAATCGCAATAGAAGGGGTTTCAAATGTTGCGGTAAAAAAAATTGAAGACCGCAGAATCGGGCTATCATATCTTGAAAAATCATCGCGATATGTATCCTGGGATAAAAAAATAAACGGAGAATACAAGTTTTACAGGGAACCTGATATCATCAATTCAAAGTATGCTGATATCTATCTTGAGTCATGCAACTTGGACTTTGATGTTTACTCTAGAAACATCGGGCCAATGATATCCTATATTCAGGAAAGAGAGCCCCTTGATAGCCAAAAATTCAAGAGCTCTCATGGAGACGAGGTCTTGTTTTCTTACCTCAAAGATGAAAACGAGATAAAATCTGCTACTAGAATCTATAATGCCACTATAAAGGCAAAGGCACTTGATATATTGCGAGGAATCCTTCCTGCTGGAACTCTGACAAACGTGGGAATAACTGGGAACGGCAGGGCCTTTGAATATCTTCTTACTATATTATATTCCTCAAACTTGCAAGAAGAACAAGAACTTGCGCATAGTATACACGGGGAACTAGACCATATCATAAAATCATTTATCAAGCGAGCCGATGACAAACACGGAAAAGCCTTGCAAAAATATCTAAACGATATCAGAACAACAGGCGAAAAGTTTAGCAAAAAGCACATCAAATCAGAAAAGAGTCCTGACTTTCTAGTAGAACTTGTGGATTTTGAACCAGAAAAAAAGGCAGAAGAGAAAATAATTTCTGCATTACTTTATGAACATACAGTGGGAGTTTCGTACCGGCAGATAATTTCTCAAATCAAAAAGATGAGAAAATCTGCAAGAAACAAAATCATCAAGACATTTTCCATTCTAAGGCAGAATCGAAGACACAGACCCCCCCGTGCGTTTGAAATGACTGAATATACATTTGATCTCTTGACTAACTTTGGAATGTTTCGCGATCTTCACAGACATCGTGTCCTGACACTAGAGCGACAGCTATTAACTACAAACCATGGATTTGTAGTTCCTGAAGAAATTTTGGCATTAGGTATCAGAAAAGATTTTGTGGACTGTATGTACAAATCAAAAGAGGCATTTGATTTGATACACAAGAATAATCCGCAACAGGCTCAGTATGTGGTAAACTTTGCCTTCAAGTATCCATATTTTATGAAATTAAATCTCAGGGAGGCAACCCATCTAATTGAGCTTAGAACCGTTCCGCAAGGCCATCCTGACTATAGAAAAGTAGCGCAAAAGATGTTTTTGTCAATAAAAAAGGTTCATCCAAATCTATCCAGTATAATCCGGTTTGCCGATCTAAAGCAATACAAGCTAGAAAGACTGGAATCTGAAAAGCGCATCGAAGAAAAACGCAAGAATCCTGTGGTATAAACATGATATCAGATATCTGGCCATTTGTTCTAGTATCAATTCCCACAATGATAGTTCTTGGGATTCGCCATGGCCTTGATGTAGACCACATAACAGCAATAGACAATCTTGTTAGACTACACAATGCTGGTACAAGATCAAGATGGGTAGGTGCTGGATTTAGCACAGGTCACATGGTATCAGTGCTGGCAGAGATGATCTTTATCATCTCTGTTATCGGAAGCGTTACAAGTGCTGGCAGTATTTCATTTTTTGGTGGTGTAATAGGTGCCATTGCACTTGGTATCATAGGTGCAATCAACTTGTACTCTATAAAAAAGTGGGGAAAGAGCGGGTCTGCAATACTTGCAAGCAAGATTCTTGGAAAAACTGGAATATTGGGACCTGTTATTTCTGCTATGGTTACTGGTTTGGTGTTTGGTTTAGGCTTTGACACCGCGACTCAGATCTCTGCAATTACCTTATCTGCTGTTGCATCTGCTACTGCTGGTGTCCAGATTGCTCTAGTTCTTGCAGGGTTCTTTGCCCTAGGAATGATTCCAGTTGATACATTTGATAGTGTCATTCTTCGCTCTGCATTTTCTAGGACGCTTGGGACCAAGGGATTTCGGTACATCTCATATGGGCTAAGTGGAACTGCTATTACAGTTGCCTCACTTGCTTCTTTTCAAATGATAACAAAGACAAGTATCATGCCAGAATTTACCGGTCCTGTTCTAGCAGTCGCTATACTATCAGCATCATTTGGGTATGCTGTTTTATCCAGGAAAAAAAGAAACCTTGGTACCATCCCAAAATAGACACAAAAAGACAGGAAAATTGATGAGATAGCGGCAACTAGGCATGGTATCTAGGCAGTAAAATGGCCTAAAATGACCTAATTGGTCTAAAATGGTCTAAAGAATAATTTTTCATCTTTGGATGTAAATTTGCTAAACGACTTTGGGGCGCAAAGCCGAATCTATAATATTAAACTTTCGACACTTTTTCAAAATAATCTTTTTTCAATCTAAATACATATTAACTAGTTTGATTCCAGATTACAAAAATACTCTCCTGATAAGGTTGTAGGTTGGCAATTTAAAATTTAAATACATAATAAAATGTAGACCCATCTCAAATTTATGAGTTCAAATCCTGAAGACGAAGCTGAAAACATCAAGCAGAGGAATCTCCCAGGAAGACCGAGTCTAAACCAGCAGGTCAAGCTGGAAAAACAAATTAGATCTTACTTTGAAAACGGCATCTCTGCTCTGGTGGCAGCAACAAAGTTAAAGATTAACCCAAAGACTGCCAAGAGATACTATCGAAAATTTGCAGAACCTCAACTAACTATAGATGAAGACGAGTTCCAAGAACAATGCAAAATTAATATTGAAAGTGCCGTAATGGCAATTTCTAATCAAATTTTAAAATCGCTACAAATACAACGTCACCTCGAACTTTATGCTCGTGCACTTAAGCAGTCGAAGAATTTTTCATTTACAGAATATTTGAACGTGCAAAGAGAGCTACGGAAATTATCGAAGTATATTGCTGACCTAATTGTGTTAAAGACTAATCTTGCGAACTCGCCTACCGCAGATCTCACGCTAAACAGGCTCGCACGGGAGTGGACACAAAACATTGCTGCGTAACCACTGGGTGGTAGAACACAACAGACTTGCAAAAAAAGAATTTGCAAAAATTAAAAATCTTTTCTTATCTAAAGATATCACAAAAATATCTCTTCCCCAGCTGCCAACAAATTTACGTCGATGGGTTGACGAGGCTAGACCAGTCGTAGAAGGAAAGAAGCGCAGCTTTTTGGCAGCCCCGTTCTGGGAGCAAATTTACATGGACGAATATCCGTTTAAGATGATCGTAGGCGGGCGCCAGACTTTCAAATCCACCTATATCACAGACCTTCTTGCATGCAAAACAACATCTACTGCCGGCTCTCAGGTCTGTTACGTTACATTCAGTCAACAAAGTCAGACCGCTTTTTCAAGACAGAAGCTTCAGAGAGGAACCTTTGGCCAAAACCCGATTTTGAGGCAATTCCCAAGGAACAAGCTTGGAAACGCCGGCGAGATTTCATTAAAAAATGATAGTACGATTTACTGTACCCAAGACAACAACAATTACAAAAACGTCGAGGGCAAATCACTTGACTTATGTGTTCTCGATGAAGCACAGTACCAACGTATCGAAGAAGCCCAAAGAGTGGTTCAAACCATGATGGCAACAAAGGGCCACCTGGTGATATCAGGAATTGGCGGCGAGGCAGGCTCTCCATATGAGACCTTGTGGAAAATGAGTGATCAACGTGAGTGGGTATCCGACGACCCCAACTGGCGCGATAGGCTTCGATTCGATGAGCATGGTTTTGTCATTGATGAATATCTAAAGAATGTCTTACCCGGGCAATGGATTCCACAAAATCCTGATAATGCAATATTCCACGGTTATCATATTCCTCAACCTTTGTTTCCAACGATTCCAATGACCATTGCCGATGCTGTAGAAAAATACAAAATTAACCCGATGTTTTCAATCGAGTATCAACAAAAAAATAATCCTGCATCGATTTTTACGACAAATAGTCTGGCAGAATTTTACAAAGCAGCAAACCAACCTGTTACGGAAAAAATGATTCTTGCATGCATGACTCCTTACCGGTATCTAGAGTTGTTAAAACCATACGAGATTGCAGAATTAAAAGAAACCTATCAAAACAAAATAAGGGTATCAATGGGTGTAGACTTTGGGTCTGGAAATCCAGCAAAGACTGTGATAGCTGTCGTGATCGAATGGAGGAATGAATATGGACAGAGTCGGTATCACTTGGCATATCTCGAAAAACGTCCCGCAGAGAATCAGCTAGATCAGGCAGAATACATTTGTGAATTATTTAAGAGGGCAAACTGCGATATCGGACTGGGGGACCTCGGCTATGGCGCCAACCAGGTTAAGGTAATTCAAGATGGCGGCCATAATCGCCACAATAGTACTCCATTTTATGGCGTAGGGACAGGCAAGTTTCGCGGTTGCAGAACGATAGGCGATGAGACAAAACCTGTCCAAGTGTTTGATGAAACGACCGACGAACACGGTGATAAAACGGGCAGGGTCAATATCGACAAGACAACTGCTCTCCAGGGATTTATTGATATGCTTGAGGTCCAAATCCCTCATCCAGCGAGAACTGCAGAAAATGATCTTAAGCGACCTCAGCTAATGATCCCTTACGCGATTGAACACCAAGTGGATTGGCTCATAAAAGATTTTACAAACATAACACGAAAAGATCTTCTTCAGACTCAGGGTTCTGCGATTGACCCAAGACAGCGAGCAAAAAAAGAGTTCAATCATCCAAAAGATTCTGTGATGGCAATCATCTATGCAAAAACTGCACTAGAATTGGATTTTGAGTGGGCTTATGTTTGAGATCATGAAATCTTTAAAGTGTGATGCAACAAAACCTTTCTACATAAAGCGATGCTCATTTGTATCACTGCAACCTAACTGTACTTTAGAACAGCAATAGATTCATTCATAAATTTAGAACCGATACCAGTGTATCAGACTCTCACAGGTCTGAACCCAATGATTGGAGTCCTGTAAGATTCACACTTTCATTATGATATGTCATTGCGGCTTGTATTCCAGACCAAAAAACCATTCTTCGTATTTTCCTAGACTGTCAACCAGATAGAACTTGTACACGTACGGGACCCTCGGTTCCATCGAAGGCGACTGGGCAGAAATTGACAGATCGGTACTAGTGTGCGGTAGTACACATACACCAGTCGGGCTAGTGCAGAATCTCTTGGTGAAATTTACAAATACGGATGTGTTTGTAGTTCGCAGTTCCTTCTCAGGGTTGCAGTTTTCTCCCTTACAATATGAAATTCCGCAGTGTACAATTGTTGAATTTTTTGCTAGGTTATAATGGCCATTTAAGGTCCCGCTCGGAAAAGGAATGGTGGACGCTACTTTAGATGAGGACAAGGTTGTAACACCTACCAGACCTCCACTACCCGTCGAAGGAAAACCTATACTAACTACATCAAATCCGGTATTGTCTGTTACACCATTTGCTGCACTCTTCTCAGTGGGAATACATGTGCTTTGAGTGGTGACCGTAATTACTCCATCTTTACTAGTTGTGTTAGAATGACTGTTGCCTGTGTCATTGTCGTTATTATCATTGTTATCATCCGCTGATTGTGTAGTAGAGCAGATTATGGGGTCTATCGCGTTACAACTGAATGATAAATCGTTTTGTTTTATCCCCCCATATTCCACTTTAACAGTATAAATTCCGGTTAGTTTGAAAAGTGGACCACCTGCTTCAATGGTTGTAGAGAATTTACCATCATTTGCGACATTTGCTTGTGCCATTTGGACAAAATTATTATTTGGGTCTAAAATCAAGAGCGTTGCCGCACTGCCTTGTAGAGACGTGTTTACAATTCCTGAGAGAAGGACTGAGGCGCGGCTATAATTCGAAGGTGCTCCGCCCTGAACCATGATTGTTATAGCAAGTGGTTTTGAAAGCTGCAACGGATTATCGATACTTTGGAGAACAAAAATCTGAGCAGTGAACGTACCAGAAGCTGACGGAGTCCAAGCTTGCGCAGGAGTGAGTTGCTGATTAGCAACCAACGTACCAGTAATCCAAGATAGCGAGACTGTTACTCCATTTTGATCTTTGATTTGCACCAAATATGCAAATGGCTTATCGATATTCTGGTTGTTAGTCAAATCAGTAACAATTTGAATCAGCTGACCTGTGTTAACTGCACCTGTAATTAGGTTGCCAAACGAGTCAGTAATTCGTGGGTTGAATGCGGTCACCTTTTCAAGGGGTGGGATACTAGTAGCAATGAGTGTTGTATTTGTAAGTCTTAATTGATCAGCTGGTGTATACGGAGATGGTAGTGTTCTATCCTTGTATTCACAAGTTACAGTATCGCCGGGACTCACATGTAAATGGCTACCTGATGATGTAGAGTTTGTAAAGAAAACTATGCCTTGAAAGATTCCAGTTGACTTGGCTGCTTCTGTCATGTTCAGTTTGATACCACCAGAATCCGAATCAGACCAGACATTGGTGAAAAACTTGTCAATTGCCATCGGATCAAGGTTCATGTCAGGGTCTGCAATACGACATGTTCCCTTACCATTAACGGGATAACTTGATTGTAACCAAGTTACTTGACCAATGTTCCATTGAATTGGGGCTGTAGCAACTACAGCGTGTTTTTGAGTTTGAAATGATGCTGAGATGCCATCGGAATTTTCTGCTGGCAGTAATCCGTCTGATGGACCAACACCAGATGGACCTACACCTGTTGGTTCTTGTCCGTTACCGTCAACACCTCCTTCACCTTTCAGCCTGGGGTCGCCAGTTAATATGACATAACCAGTAAATATTCCAGTATTGGGCCCTGTCTCAACAAGCTTGTATGGTAATATTGAATTACCTCTGGTGGAAACGGTGACATTAACGGTATCAATTTTGTTTGGATCAAGATTTTGGTTTGGTTCAATTAGCCTGATGTTAACTCTGTCTGTCCATGTGTATACACTCTTGTCAAGTTTGACTTTTACCTCTGAGGTGACTGTCTTGCCATTGTGGGTGACTATTGTGGCATTAATTGGGATCTGATCAGATGGTGTGTATGGAGGAGGCAGCGTCCTGTCAATATATTCGCCAGTGATTGTATTTTCGCTCCCTGAAACATGTAAGCTATTGCCAAATGAAGTAGACTTGGTAAAATGGACCGTGCCCTGGAAAATTCCGGTTCTGGGCCCCGTTTCAGTCATATTGAGTACAACACCTGCCAGATCAGAATCAGAAAATACGGGAGTTAAGAAAGTATCAATGATATTTGGACCTAGGTTCATATCAGGATCGATTATCTGTAATACTCTTTGGTCATTAGATGGATGACCTGGTTGCAGCCAACTCACCTGTCCAACATTCCATCGAATTAGTGCGGAAGCAGTGGCTGTTTGGCTTTGAGTTTGAAGTGTCACAGATAAGCCGTCGCTGTCTTCAGCTGGTAGGAATCCATCTGTTGGACCAGTGCCTGATGGGAAGGCCCCACCGTTGGTGCCTCTTGGCTGTGTGCCTTTACCATCAACTCCGCCTGTGCCCTTGATGTTCTCGTCACCAGTAAGAGTAATGTAGCCAGTAAATATTCCAGTGTTGGGTCCAGTCTCCACCAAGGAGTAAGGTGAAAGAGAGTGACCTCTTGTTGATACCGTTATTGTTCCAAAGGTATCGTTTCCTATTGTCTCAATCTTGCTTGGGTCTAAGTTTAGAGATGGTGCAGTTACAGTTATGTTAACTCTGTCAGTCCAGGTGTATACACTCTTGTCTAGTTTTACTTGTAAAGGAGTTGTTGGTGCGTTAGCTACTGTGGACACCACATTAAACGAGCCAGAATCGTCTGTAAAATCGGCATATTCTGCTACTAGCGGTATTCCTTTCGTTGAAGCAACTGTAGTAGGACCGGAACAGAATTGATCTGGAAATCCAAACGTACCTGTAAAGATACCTGTTGAAGGGCCAGTTTCTGCAAGAGCAAATCCACTTGCAGATAGGCTAGTTGCAAGTCCACCTGCTGTACCGGCATTAGAATTGGAAGCAAAACACCCTGTAAATGCCCATCGCGTATTACCGAACTTTATATCAAGTAGACGTCCAAATGGACTTGAATCCAAGTATACTCCAAGCCCTGATTTGCCAACCGTATCTGCAGCAGGATCAGTACCTGAAGGAACGGTTGTGTAAATGTCAACAAGATCATTGTAAACGTTGAGGTCTGCATCATTTAGTGTAACAGTCACAGTGTCTGCAGTCTTGTATGTCTTTGAATCAAATGATATGACACCAGTGTGTGTCAAAATGTCTTGTTGTGCGGAGACTGGTGTGAATTGTCCATCAGATCCCAAATCTTGGTATGAGATTTGTGGTGCACGAGATTCCGACTGGAGCATATCTTGAATTGCTACAAACTTGACTTGATGACTAATTGGTCTTAATTGGGCGTAGGCGTTTGGATCAAAGACGTTTAGCTGGTTGAGCATTAGATACTCTGTGGTACCTGTGAAGGTACTAGTGTTATCTCCTGTCTCTTCAAGCTCGAATCGGTAGATACCGTTATTGATTCTCTGGTTTGAGGTCTTTCCATCATCTAACAATCCAATCGAAAAGAAATCAGCTACCATTGGTTGGCTTTGAGTTGAAAGTATTACATCGCCTGTTGTATCAAACGTGAATAACAGTCCAATTGATGCACCAGATGGAACAGTAAAGAGATCATTATTTAGTTCCGATGGTGAGGAAACCTTTGCTGAAACAACATTGAGATTGATAAAGTCTTGTAAGGATGTAGAGTTTGCCAATGAGACTAGTCTAACAGTAGGTGACATGCCAGAACCTGTGACATCAAGTCCACCAGAACCTGGGTTATACGCAAGATATGCGTGAACTGCTGTAATAGATGGACCGGGATAATCACGGTATATGCTAATCGATCTTTGGTCATAGTTGAAAAAGTTGAATCCTTTAAATCCTTCTGGATTACCAATAGCAGAATTGTGAATAGTATTTCTCAAACTCTGCATCGTAGTTTTCAGATCAACTAGTATACCGCCTGTATTGCTCAACGTTACTTGTGATAAATCCTTGAAGACAGGTCTTGCACTAACTGACTCGTCCTCTGAAATGTCTTGTGTCCTTGTTGCAGTACCAAGTGCACTTAATGCAAAGTTACCGCTTCCAAGACTTGATGTGGTAACTGTCCTAAAGTAAGTTGCATTTCCCCCTTGTGACGTAAATGGAGTCCCAATCTTCATAGTGGCAATTCGTGTAACTGATGGATTAAAGAGGTCAAGGTGTTCTGTTAACTTGCTGTTCTTGTTTGCGTCAGCATCAGTCAATGTTACTGGAATCATTTGCCCAGATGCCCAAGTGTTGTTAGTTGCGGTTACTGATATACTTGCAAATGCAAAGCCACCTACTATACTTGTAGATACATCGTTGTATCTTATAGTAGCAGATTGGCCTCTAATCGCTAGATTATTCTCTGTAACTAGATCAGCTTTCTTTCCAGCATCCCAATTTCCAAAGGTACCAGTATTGACACCACCTGACTCGATAAAGGTAACTGGTGCAGAGTTGAATCCGATTGAAGCGGTTCTAACTACACTAGTTTGACCTCTACCTGTTCCATCTACTGATGTTAGTGGTTCTTTGCCATTCTTTTGGAAGTCGACTACATTCACTCCCTGCGCTACAGGATTCAATAGGAACTGACCGTTGTGGTTGAACATGAAGTTGGTAAGGTTACCGATGAGATTCTGCATTCCTGCAGTACCATCTGCATCTGTTCCACCGTTTCTGTTAAATGCTTGATAGTACAATGTACTGTTTGTTGCATTTGCACCCCACGTCCAAGAGTCTTCCTCTGTTGGGTCGATGTTAAGCTGTGGATCATTTAGTGAAACAAAGACTTGTGAATCTACTGGATATGCAGTTCTGTCAACTGAAGTAGAAATTAAATTCGTTGGAATCCTATCAAAGTGTAGTGGAGCGATTTGGTCGCCACCTGCCTTGTGATAATCAATAGTTAGCTCTGTTGGGAATCCAGAGAAATCATATAGCTGAATTACCGGCCATGCAGCCTCGAAAGCTGCGCTATTAGAAGCAATCTGACCTGCGTTGTGTCCTGGTGCTTGCACGTTTAGAGTTTTGTTTTCTCTTATTACGTGGTTAAGCAGTGGACTGACAGCTGTAAATGCACCACAAGCAGTAGTAACTGTAGCAGGTGGACTCGATGACCCGTCTGTACCACCTGTACCACTTAATCTTGCAATGGCGATTCCCTTTGTTTCAGAGAAATCTACTCCGGTTGCGAGTGTTCCAGTTCCAAGAGAACAGAATTTACCAAAGTCCAGACCCTTACCGGATGTGGCACCTTGTGTAGAGTCTGCAATCTGTGCTTCTTTAGAATCGGCAAGGTATGCATACCAATTACCATCTGTTGCCTGTGCCATTCTCAGTTTCTTACCGTTGACAGTTACCGTAGGTTCACCATAGGCCTGATCTAATCTGTTGATATCAGGATCAGATACTATGACCTGGATGACCTGTGGACCGGCAAAGTAATTTTGGAACTGGGAATTTTCAGCGGAGACAAACAAGTTTGCATTGGTTGATGCGCTTGCATTTTGTACCGGATTATAACCACTAAACCCAGCGGTGACGCTTCCGATCAAAAGCAAAATAGCAAAGGTAACGGTTACACGCTGCTTGTACAACCCACGTTCCAGATCGCTAATTTAGATTTAAAGGATGCGTACGACTAGTACGAAAAGGACTAGGTCAGATGATTTGTCTTCCCAATTTCTTTTTTTTTGCAACTATCGCAAGTCTGAATCCACTAAGATATTCAAACTGGTAAGTTTTATGCAATGTTCATAACAGGTACAAAATGAAATTCTCATGAAACATTTTCTCATTTGTTAATTTTTGTACAGCGCATGTGTTCTGCTATTTAGTTAATTCCATTCGTAAATTTATGGTATCCAGCCCGATGGTTCTGCAAGGGACTTATTTGAACCACTGTTCAAGTGTATGACTCTTCTTTTCTAGCGCTTTTTTTAGCCTGTTAAGCGAAGTCTCTACTCTATCAAGAGAAAAGTTTCTCTCCTTGGTTAGATAGTTTGCTATTCCCGTATAGTTTATCTCACCAAAAGTTATCTGCTCTACATCTGCAATCTTGGGATTAAGGAACATTTCTCGTAATTGTTTATAGTCAATTTCATCAAGCTTTTCTTGAATCTGGGGAACACTTTCTAGTCTACCATATTCTTTTATAACCTTGAGCGCAGTCTTGGGACCTATTCTCTCAAAGCCATCAGGATTGTAGTCTGTGCCTATCAGTATTCCTATATCGACTAGCTGCTCTCGTGTGACTCCAAGTTCTGAAAGTGTCTTGTTCAAGTCAATTATCTCTGGTTCTACTTCAATTGTGGTATTTCTGTTTGGAAGTTTCCTCTTACCACTATTTGTAAAATTACGTACTAGTTTTCTTGCTCCAAAAAGAAGTGAATCAAAATCTTGACTTGCAGATGCATGTGCTTTACCTGTTATAGTAAGATGAGCTGCAGTAGCCTCACCCTCAGATGGAGCTTGGATATATGGTATCCCAAAAAGTTCAAGCAATCTTTTCGAGTCCTCGACCATCTCGTCTCGTAATACCGATGTCTGCTGGGCATACTTTCTCGCATCCTCGTATTTTCCTTCGCTTATTGCCTTTTCGTATTTTATTGTCGCGTCTTTTTTGATCTGCTTTCTTTTCTCAATTTCTGCACTTTTTAGCGACG
>MNJS01000035.1 GCA_001920395.1 Thaumarchaeota archaeon 13_1_20CM_2_39_20 | reverse complement strand
TTAGGGTCCCTCAAAGTTTCAGCATCTGAAATAAAGCTAGCCTATTCAAAGGTTTCAGAGGATCAAGTCAAAGCAATCAAACTTGCAAAAAGGAGATTAGAAAGATCCGAAATTGCTGTCAAGAATCTACTTCGTGGTATATCAATATCAAATGATGGAATAAGAATAAGTAAGATCTTCTCCCCATTAGATAGCGTAGGCTGTTACATCCCAGGTGGAAAAGCTCGGTATCCAAGTACTGTTGTCATGTCCGTTGTACCTGCAAAAGTTGCCGGTGTCAAAAAAATTGTTGCAGTATCTCCTGCCTATCAAGAGGGATCGATTGACCCCCTCACACTTGTATCTGCAGACATTTGTGGTGTAGACGAGTTTTACAAGATTAGTGGTGCTCAGGCAATCGCAGCATTAGCATATGGCACCAGATCAATTCCCAAGGTAGACAAGATAGTAGGTCCGGGTGGAGTTTTTGTGTCACTTGCAAAATCTCTTCTGGCCGATGTAGTCTCAATCGATATGATGGCAGGTCCAACAGAGCTGGCCATTATAGCTGATAGTTCAGCATACCCCAAACTTGTGGCTCTTGATATAATTTCTCAGGCTGAACACAGTAGCGATACTATTTGCTGTCTTATCACTAATTCCTCGAAGCTACAAGATGAGGTATTGAGATCATTGGAACAAAAGGTTCGAACTATAAGGAGATCTGAGATAGTAAAAGAAAGCTTGGAAAAAAACGGATTCATGGTCATGTGTAAAACAGAGCAACAAATGATAGAATCTGCAAATAAACTTGCACCAGAACACTTGGAAATAATGACAAAAAACCCACAAAAAACAGCAAGGAAAATTACTTCAGCAGGCCTAATACTTGTAGGCAAAAATACACCTTCAGCAGCAAGCGATTACCTTCTTGGCTCAAACCACATTCTTCCTACAAATGGCTTTGGTAGAACAAGAGGGTCTCTTGGTGTACTAGACTACATGAAGTTAGAAACAAGAATAGAATCATCAAAAGATACTCTACAAGGGATTTCAAAGTACATGAAGGCTTTAACATATGCTGAGGGATTGCCAAACCATTACGAGGCTGTGAGGAGAAGGTTATAGTGAGAAAAGACTGGTTTCAAAAAAAGGTAGATAGTTTCTCAAGGCTTAGTGGATACAAGAAACCCGACAAGTACTCTAACGTAATCAAACTGGATTCAAATGAAAATTACGCAATCTCGTCAGAATTTCTTCAAGAATTGATAAATGAGACTAGAGAAAAGATGGATGCCAGAGAATACCCTTTGGGTGGTTCAGAAAGACTGGTTAGCTCTCTTGCAAGATATATCAAAATGCCAACCGAAATGGTCGGTGTAGGAAATGGTTCTGATCAAATAATAGACCTCATACTTGGTAACTTTGCGTCAAAGGAAAGCAAAATTCTGACTTCAGAGCCAACCTTTGGATTTTTTGAGGAGAGATGCAAATTATACTCTATTCCAACAATCAAAATTCCATTTGATGGGAAGATGAGTCTGGATATAGAGAAATTTCTGTCAAATTCAAAAAAAGCAAATATCCTGTATCTTGATTCACCAAATAATCCTACAGGATTCCAATTTCAAAGAAAAGAACTTGAGAAGATTATTCAAGAATTTACAGGTCTTGTTATTATTGATGAAGCATACGTGGAATTTTCAGATTATTCTGTTGTTGATATGGCAAGGAAGCTCAACAATCTAGTCGTTTTAAGAACGCTCTCAAAATCGTTTGGGCTAGCAGGTCTTCGCATAGGATACTTTGTAGCCAACAAGAAAACAGTTGACGCATTTGCAAGGGTGATTCAATATCCTTATCCATTGAATACTGTGGCAATAGAGACAGGAATTCTTGCTTTACAAAAGTCGAAATATTTTCTAGATATAGCAGATATGGTAAAAAAAGAGAGAACAAGAATAATAGAAAAACTTCGTGAGATGAAAGTTTTCAAGGTCTTTGATTCAAAAGCAAATTTTGTCCTTTTTGCAGCAGACGGAGCAAGTCAACGAATCCACAAGGCTCTCATTGAACAAGGTATAGTAATTAAGAATCTAGGTAAGATTGGAAGGCATGAAGGGTGCCTTAGGGTCACGGTTGGTTCACGAGAGATGAATTCCAGATTTCTTACTGCGATACGTGATTTACTGAATTGACCCTACAACGGGTAGAAAAAGGCATCTTTGTAGATGCAGGAAAACTTGGAAAAATTCGCAAACTGGATGCCATTATATTCGATTGCGACGGTGTATTAATCGATGTATCGAATTCTTATGATCTTGCCATAAAAAAAACCACTGATTTTGTGGTCAAAGAAATGGCTTCAATAAATCAGCTAAACCGCGTTACCACAACAATGATAGATGGCTTCAAAGCTACGGGGGGGTTCAATGACGAAGTGGATGTAACATATGCGTTCATACTTTCAGCCATTGCTGCAAATAAGACGAATAAGCAATTCAAAGAATTTGTCTTTGAGGTAATAAAAAATACTGATCAGACCGGCATAAAATCTGTGGAAAGGTTTCTTGATACTCTAAAAGTTGACCTCTCAGATATTAGAAACAAGCTTGTTTATCCTGGAAAAAGATTCGAAAGCCCACTTTCGTCCATTTTTGATGAAATGTTTTATGGAGCCAAGCTGTATGCTCAACTCTATAAGAAAAAACCGCAGTTTTTTGATGGTCGTGGACTGATAGATAATGATGTTGTGTTATTAAGTAAGGAGCTTGTTGACAAATTACGAAAAAGATTTGATAAGAAAATTGCTATCGTCACAGGCAGGAGTCATCTCTCTGCTCAGTATTCTCTTAAGAAATTATTAGATGAATTCGACGTGAAGAATTCGAGATTTTTGGAAGACGAACCGCGTAAGATGGCAAAACCAAACCCTCAATCTTTGATATCTTCAATAAAAGGAATGAATGCAACATGTACAGTATTTGTGGGTGATTCCACAGAAGATTACATCATGGCTCGTAAAGCTGACAAATCAGGAAAAGCTACGATATTTTGCGGTGTATACGGAACAAGTAAAGACCCTGAAGCTAAAATAGCTTTATTTGAGAATAAAAATGCCGATATTATAGTCGAATCAATAAATCTACTTCCGAAGGCATTAAATTTAGTCAGGGCATAAGCCACTTCTCTGGGTGGGGAATTTCATGAAGTCTAGAATAGGACGTATTACAAGAAAAACAAAAGAGACGGAGGTATCGGCGGTGGTGAACCTAGACGGTAAAGGGAAGATCTCTGTAAAGACAGGATTGCCATTTCTCGATCACTTGATAATATCTCTAGCAAAGCATGCTATGTTTGATCTGAAATTGAATGCTATCTCAAAAGATGGAATAAATCACCACTTGGTTGAAGACACCGCAATAGCACTTGGCAACTCCATGGATGCATCTCTAGGGAATAGAACTGGAATAGTAAGATTTGGCTATGCATCTGTCCCTATGGATGAATCTCTGGCAGAGGCATCTCTTGATCTAGTAAAGAGGCAGTATCAAAAAATTGTATTGTCGATCGAAAGAAATCAAATTGAAGGTATCTCAAAAGAGGATCTTGAACATTTCTTTAGATCGCTTGGTCAGAATCTGAACATCTGTATACACCTGTCGGTGAAGTATGGCGAAAATGATCACCACAAAATTGAGGCTGTCATCAAAGCATTTGCAATAGCTTGGAGAATGGCAGCTAGCTCTGATAAAAAACAACGGGGAATTCCAAGTACAAAAGGGGCTATGTGATGGTTAAGGTAGCCATATTCGACTATGGCGCGGGTAATATATTCAGTCTAAAATCATCTTTAGAAAAAAATAGCGCTGAAGTTGATATAATAACCAAGCTCGATAAGATAGATGGATACTCTGGACTATTATTACCAGGAGTTGGGAACTTTGATCCTGCCATCAAGAGTCTTGGTTCATCAAAAGTAGAATTTGAAGACCTAGTCAACAGCCATATTCCGGTCTTGGGAATATGTCTAGGAATGGAAATGTTCTTCGAGAAGAGTGAGGAAGGCAAGCTAGACGGCTTGGGAGTCTTGAAAGGAGAAGTAATTTTGCTTCCAAACAAATTCAAGATCCCACATATGGGATGGAATGATCTACAGGTAAAGAAACCAAGCATTCTCTTAGAAGGTGTAAAGGATGGATCATGGGTTTACTTTGTTCACTCCTATAGGGTAAAACCAAAAAATGAAGATATAGTAAAGGCTGACTCTGACTATGGGATAAACGTACCTGCTGTGATAGAAAACGGTAATCTATTTGGTACGCAATTTCATCCTGAAAAATCTGGCAAGGTAGGCTCAATCATGATGAAGAACTTTTTGCGAGCGTGCAAAAGGTGAAAGTGATCCCGGCAATTGATATCATGAACAAGACTGTGGTGCGGCTGGTAAAAGGCGATCCAAAAAATAAAACAGTTTATAGCTCAAACCCAGTCGAGACTGCCAAAAATTGGGAAAAGATAGGCGCTGACATGCTACACATAGTAGACCTTGACGCCACGCTAGGGATAGGTTCGAACTTTCCGATGATAAAGAATATTGCCGAAAACGTTTCCATCCCCATCCAAGTGGGAGGAGGGTTACGTACAGAAGAGATGATAGAAAGTGTTTTGCACTTTGCATCAAAGGCAATACTTGGCACGATCGCGTTCAAAAATAAAGAGATCTTACAAAAGGTCTCAAAAAAATTTGGAAAGGATAGAATAGTAATATCCACGGATCAACTAAATGGAAAAATAGTCATTGGTGGGTGGAAAGAAAATACAGGTATAGAATTGATACAGGGTTTAGTGAACTTTGTAGGACTTGGATATTCCGAGTTTCTTATTACTACAATTGAGAGGGATGGTACTCTGCAAGGACCTGATCTGGATTCATTAAGAAAGGCATGTACCATACAAAATACGAAGATTATAGCTAGTGGTGGGATTTCAAGTCTTCAAGATATCATAAATGTAAAAAAATGTGGAGCTAGTGGTGTTATTCTTGGCAAGGCACTATATGATGGAAAAATTTCAGTTGAGGAGGTCAAGGCAATAGCATGACTTTAACAAAGAGAGTAATTCCGTGCTTGGATGTAGACAAGGGAAGAGTGGTCAAAGGCATGCATTTTAAATCGATTAAAGATGCGGGAGATCCGGTCTTGCTTGCGGAAAAATACAGCAATGAGGGAGCCGATGAGTTGGTGTTTCTTGATATCACTGCCTCAGAACAAGAACGTGAGACCATCAAAAGTCTTGTCAAGAAAGTAGCAGAAGTTATCGACATTCCATTTACAGTAGGTGGTGGAGTGAAGACTTTGCAGCATGCAAGAGACATTCTCCTAAATGGTGCTGATAAGGTTGCCATTAATACGGGCGCAGTTAAAAATCCAGAAATAATCACCAAGCTAATGGAAATTTTTGGTAAACAATGTGTGGTAGTGGCTATGGATGTAAAACGTAATTACGATATCAAAGAAGGCAAGAACATCTTTACATCGGATTCTAAAAAATTTTGGTTTGAAGTCTATGTTTATGGTGGAAAAACACCTACTGGTCTTGATGCCATAAACTGGGCAAAGGAAGTTGAAAAGCTAGGTGCTGGAGAGATACTGTTAACAAGTATAGACATGGACGGGACTAAGGAGGGATACGACCTACAGCTTACAAAGGAAATAGTAAATGCAATTAACATACCAGTAATAGCGTCTGGCGGATGTGGTAAACCAAAACATATGCTTGACGTATTTCTGCAAACTAATGTGGATGCTGCTCTTGCAGCCTCGATATTTCACTATAAAGACCATTCAGTTGATAGAGTGAAAGAATACCTTAAAGAAAATGGCGTTCCCGTTAGATTATAAAGGAAAATAGTAAAAATTAGGTGATGGTAATGAAGAAGAACATAGGAGATATAGATTTTGCAAAGGGCGATGGTTTGGTACCAGTAATAGTACAAGACATTAATTCTAAGGAGGTTCTCACTCTTGCATATGCCAACAAAGAATCCCTTGAACTTACCCAAAAAACAGGAAATTCATGGTTCTGGAGTAGATCGCGAAACAAACTATGGATGAAGGGTGAAGAATCAGGAAACATACAAAAGGTCAAGGAAATTCTTGTTGATTGCGATTCTGATGCAATCATATATTTGGTAGAGCCAGCAGGACCTGCGTGTCATACTGGGGAAAAAGTTTGTTTTCATAACATATTAGAAAAAAAATAATCTTAGCAGTTATCGATTGGTTTTATCTCTTGTTGTGAACCGGGAATCCAGTCATTTACAATTTTAAATGGTATTGATTTGTATGGAACACCCTTGAAGACTATCGTCCAGTTGCCAACCAAGTCAGTTGGCTTGCATAATTGTTCTGCCCGTTCAGTATTAGGCTTGAAATAATTATTAAAACTAGACTTCATTGTACCATTGAATGGGATTGTGGTGAAAGTACCTCCCTTTGGATCCGTTACTACAATCTTTCCAACATCATTTGGTTTCAACCCAGTTACCACCATGAATACATTTTCTCCGAGCTTGTATTGATTTTTGTTGATTGCGAAAGGTCCAGAAGTAACCCATGTAGTCTGCGGAGTCTTTTGTTCATTGTAAAAGTAAATTCCTGCCGGTATAATTCCAGCTATTATAATCAGAGCAATTATTGATCCCGTATGCTTTTTCTTTCTAGGTCTTTCCTTTTTTTTCAATTTTCGTGTTAGGTTTCTATGGTATCATTAATATCTCTTCTAATTGTAAGAAATTCATAAAATTTGGAAATCACCATAATTTTCCTGCGATATTCTGTTTGAAGGATCTGATCTTTTTGATATTAGTGCCACAATTTATGTTAAATTTCACTAAATAACTGAACACTAAAAATTAAGTATCACTTAAATTCATATTAGGATTTTTTATGTACTATTTTGCAAAGTCAGAATTGTCGTGGGAAAGATAAAGTTTCTACAGTGTAGAGAGTGTAAGAAGGAGCATCCGCCTACATTCAAGTATGTATGTGACGAGTGTTTTGGCCCACTCGATGTACGTTATGATTTTCCGACTGTAAACAAGAATACATTTTCAAACAGAGAACACACCTACTGGAGATACCATGAACTCTTGCCTATTGAATCAAAATCAAACATTGTAAGTATTGGTGCTGGCATGACACCACTGATAAAGGCAGATAAGCTGGGTGAGAAGCTTGGTCTGAATAACCTGTACATAAAAAATGATTCCGTAAATCCTACTTTTTCATTTAAGGACAGACCAGCTGGAGTAGCAGTTTCAAAGGCAAAAGAATTTGGTCTTTCTGCTGTAGGATGTGCTTCTACGGGAAATCTTGCAGCAGCAACTGCAGCTCATGCAGCAAAGGGTGGATTTCCATGTTACATTTTTGCACCAAGTGACATAGAACACGCAAAGATAACTCAAGCTCTTTCTTATGGCGCTAATTTTATAGCAGTAGATGGTACATACGACGACGCAAATAGAATTGCAGCTCAAATAGGTGATAGTAAAGGAATAGGAATAGTCAACATAAACATGCGTTCGTATTACGTTGAAGGCTCAAAGACATTAGCATTTGAAGTTGCAGAACAGCTTGATTGGAACGTACCAGATCAACTTATTGTACCTGTTGGAAGCGGAGCTATGTTAAATGCTATCTGCAAGGGTTTTGAAGAATTAGAAAGTCTTTCTTTGACAAATAAGGTATCAGATATGCATATGATTGCAGCTCAACCACATGGTTGTTCCCCAATAGTTGATGCATTTAAGAGGCATCTTTCTGAGGTAACCCCAGTAGAAAACCCAGACACCATAGCAAAAAGTCTGGCAATTGGTGACCCTGGAGATGGACAGTATGTACTCAAACGCTTGAAACAATATAATGGACACGCGGAGGAATCAAACAATAAAGAAATTCTAGATGCTATAATGCTACTTGCCAAGACAGAGGGAATATTTACAGAACCAGCAGGCGGTGTATCTGTAGCAGTATTGAAAAAAATGGTAGATGAGGGAAAGATCGACAAGAATGATTGCACCATATGTTATGTAACTGGAAATGGGCTTAAGACAACAGAGGTTATGATGGAGGTTCTGTCTAAACCTCAGACAATGCAGGCTGATATTAACAAAATTTCAGCGATGGTGAGATAACTGGCAAATATCAAATTTACAATCCCATCCATCCTCAACAAGGGCGGCGGTGAAAGGAAGATTGATCTTTCTGCTACGACACTTTCAGAAGCGTTTACCAAAATTTCAGAAGAACTAGGTGACGAATTCAAAAGAAGAGTTCTAAACCCAGATGGCTCACCGCGATCGCTCATAAACATATACATCAACGGGAAGAACATGCGATTTTCTGGAGGAATGGAGGCTACATTGAGGAACGGTGATGAAATTTATCTCCTTCCGGCAGTGGCAGGGGGCTCAGAGCTTTCAAACAGAGATCTTGAAAGATATTCCAGACAAGTAATGTTAGAAGAAATTGGTTATCAAGGTCAGCTCAAACTAAAAAAAGCCAAAGCGTGCATTGTAGGAGTGGGGGGTCTTGGAAATCCAATAGCCATGAGACTTGTTGCCATGGGTGTTGGCAAGATTAGGGTTGTTGATAGAGACGTTATTGAGTTGTCAAATCTACACAGACAAACCATGTTTGACGAATCCGACATTGGACAAGTAAAGGTAGAGGTGGCAGCAAAGAAGCTAAAAAAGATGAATCCAGATGTAATAATTGAGGCCTTGCCTGTTTCCGTAAATGATTACAATGCTCTAGATATAGTTGAAGGCTGTGATGTTGTCATAGATGCGCTAGACAGTGTTAATGCTAGATATTCACTTAACAAAGCTTGCGTAAAGAAGAATATCCCATTTGTGACTGGTGCAGCAGTAGGTGTTTCTGGTCAGGTCTTTACAATCATACCGCATCAAACTGCATGCTACCATTGTGTATTTCCGTCATTGGATGAAAATTCAATGCCTACATGTAGCACGGAGGGAGTCCACCCATCAATTCTTTCTATAGTGGGTGGAATAGAGGTTGCAGAAGCGGTCAAAATTATGATAGGTCGACATCCAACACTAGCAAATAAGTTGCTCTATATCGATATGGATAATTTGGATTTCAATTCCACCTTATTCAAAAAGGTCGAAGAATGCCCCGTCTGCGGTACTGGCAAAAGGGAGGAATTGCCAACACAAGAGCTCATAGTTGAGGAACTTTGTGGGCGCAACAGGGGAAAGAGAACCTTCTCTATTACTCCCACTAGAATGGTTGAGATAGATGTACCAAAGATTACAGGTATAGCATCAAAGAAAGGTTTCAAAGTTGAAAACCAAGGAGAACTTGGATTGTCAATTTCATCAAATGACGTCTATGTAAGTTTCTTAAAACGTGGTTCTGCCGTGATAGTAGGAGAAAAAGATGAAAACTCTGCCATCGGACTCTATAAGACCTTGGTAAATGCCTGAGCATACTAAATTCAATTAATATTGTTCTGAATTGTCCTAATTGTATCAATCAACTTTGAGTAAGGGTCTTCCATTGAATCCAATATTCTTTTTGCCTTTTCTCTATTTTGTCGATCACGTTGTAACATATTTTTCACAACAAAGGGAATCTTTTTTGGATTAGTTTCTCTTCTTATCAAGCCAATTCTCACCAGATATTTTTCAATGTGGTTTGGAACCGCATTATATGATATTGTAGGAATTCCCATCAAGGCTGACTCGGCAGTCATAGTTCCACCGGAACCAATGAATACATCAGCAGATGACAGCAAGGACTTTCCATCCACAACTTTATCCATTACCATTATTCTCCCGTCAAACTCATCTCTAAGTCTGTTCTTTTGGGAATAATATCTAGCCAAAACCACTACGTTGTATTTTGTACGCTGTTTGCTGACTTCGTATATGATCTTGCTACTGACTCCCAGTCCAGAAACGTAGGCTGCCTCTGTCTCTTCCGGTCTAATTACGATCGTCTTCTTGCTTTTGTTAACAGGTACTTTTTCTATTTTTGATTTTTCCTTTACTATTACAGAGGCGTCAATTGCCTTATAATGAATAATGTCTTTTCTTGAGATTCCGTATCTTACAAATTCATTCTTTGGTATGATCCACGGAATGAGGAGCTTTTGTACGAAAGGAATAGAAAGTCTCATTACTGCCTCGGCATGTGGGGAATCGGAAAAGGCTAGATGTTTAATACCAAATCCATATGAAATTCTGGCTGCTTCAGGAGAACAGAAGCTTATCGTTATGTCAGGAGAGATTTTCCTTATCAATTCATACAGATATTCCATCCGTTTTATGCTTGCAAGAAGTTTTTGTTCTTTGGAAGCCCCACCATGTTTTCCAACAATTACAACATTAACATGCTTTAATTTGGCAAGTTTAACAACTTCTCGATAATTTCTTGAAGTGCAGAGTATTCTGTGGTTTTTACTCAATTTTCTTATCATAGGCGCAAAAAACAACAGCTGTTTAGGCGTCAATATGTCTACCCAAATTTTCAAACATTTCTGATAGAATCTGAGGATGGAAAAAGTTTTTCTTAGCCTACACTCCTAGTTCGCATGATTTGGCTTCAACAAAAGTTGTTGTTTATGGTCTAAGTACGGAGGGATATTCACTTGCTTGTCAAATGGCAATCAAAGGGGCTGATGTCTTTATCGTTGATGAATCTGCTCATATGGCAATTTCCCTTAAAGCAGAGATTGCAAAGACATATCCAAATGTGACATCATTGAAGGAAGATGAACCTTTGCTTGGTGTAGAACCAATTGATGTCGCAATTTCGCATTCCGAATACCTGATCTTTGCGCCTCGAATAAGAAAAACCGGTCAAGAGGCAAAGATGGAAATTCATTCAAAATTTAAAGATGCTACCTCACCGATAAAAAAAGGCAGTTCAGTAATATACAGTCTACCTACTGGCATAGGAGGAAATAATGAGACCATATCACTACTAGAACATGTTACTGGACTAGAAGCGGGAAGAGGCATATCATATTTTTATTATCCTCTTTCAAAAAATCAACTGCCTGAAATAATTGGCGCGTTTAATGGAAAGTCAGACGAGAAGTTAGCAAAACTAATTGAAACAGACAAAAAAGGAAGAAGATTCGTGTCAATTTCTTCTGCTGAAATTTTACATGCAATAAGAATTTTGACTCAGTTTGCTAGTCTCTCAAGTATCTTGGAGGTATGCAAATTTGCACAGGATTCTTCAACCAGAAATGATCTTGGGTTTACGGATTATAAGGATCTCTTCTTAGATGATATGACCAATGAGCTATATGATCTGAGATCACTTGGAACAGCTGTTGAGGGGGCAGGCACAATGATGTATCTAGTAAACGGTAGCATAAAGGGCATTGAAGGATATGTTAAGAGACTAATCGATGAGATTCGCTCTACGCTTAAAAAGAACGAACTCAAAGCAAGCAGAACTAGAGTAGTACTTGTCTGGACTCAGGATTCATACGAAATGCGTGGGGACAAGGTAGACATGCTAAATTCGCTTGTCACCAAATTACGTGATTACATAGGAGATGTCGAGGTTCACCAAGGTCCGGGACTGGATCTCTTCCACAGTGATAAAACCACCATTATAGTTGCATGTTCAAAGTTGGATTATGACAAGATAATCAAGAACGGTAAAGATTCTGACCTCATAGTTATCAAAACGAATCCATTGTGTGAGATATTATAATAAGGGTAAAATTATACAACAAAATTGCGATCCAATTTGCCTGATTTACATGACGAAATAGCAGAGGACCACTTAGAAACTATGCAGGAATCAAAAGAAGAGGAAGTCGAAAATAAGGCAAATCATGAACAAGTGGAAAAACTGAAATCCCTCCTTGAAAAGGAAAAGGAAAAAGTTGCGTCATACGAAAAAAAAATCAAATACCTACTAACTGATTTTGAAAATTTGAAGAAGAGGACCGATACCGACGTTCAAAACAAAGTGAATTCCATAATTGACGGGATAATTCTAAAATTCCTCTTGATATATGACGATTTTGTTCGTGCCAAGGACGCATTATCAAAACAAGGAGCAGATACAGACGGACTTCACGCTATTCTAAAAAATATGGATTCGTTTCTTGCAGAGTTAGGAGTGAGACCTATTGAGACACTAGGTGAAATTTTTGATCCGAAACTTCATGAAGCTATATCAGTGAAGGAAGATCCCGCTCTTGACGAAAATACGATCACCGCAGAACTGCGTAAGGGATATATTTTGAAGGACAGAGTTATTAGACCTAGTTTAGTAGAAATATCTAAGAGAAATATCAAGGAGGCAAAGATAGATGGCTAAGATTATAGGTATAGATTTGGGAACGAGTAACTCTGCGGCTGCAGTTATGATGGGAGGTAAACCTACGCTAATTCCAGCTGCTGAAGGAACCACGGTTGGAGGAAAAGCCTTTCCATCCATAGTAGCTTTTACAAAGGACGGTCAACTAATTGTTGGGGAACCAGCTAGGAGGCAGACAGTAACAAACCCAGATGGTACTGTAGTGGCCGCAAAAAGAAAGATGGGAACTGATCATGTTTTCAAGATATATGATAAAGAATACAAACCGCAGCAGATCTCAGCGTTTATTTTACAAAAAATAAAAAGAGATGCTGAGGCATTTATTGGAGAAAAAGTCGAAAAGGCAGTAATTACTGTACCAGCTTACTTTAATGACAACCAGCGGCAGGCAACAAAAGACGCCGGACAGATTTCAGGGCTTGACGTTGTAAGAATAATAAACGAACCTACCGCAGCGGCACTGGCATTTGGTCTTGACAAATCCAAGCAAGACATGAAAATTATGGTCTTTGACTTTGGTGGTGGTACACTTGATGTCACCATAATGGAGATGGGAGGTGGTGTTTTCGAGGTCATGAGTACGTCAGGTGATACTCAATTGGGTGGAACTGATATGGATAAAGTTCTAGTAGACTATGTTGTCGATAATTTTAGGAAGACGTCTGGTATTGATCTTTCTAAAGACAGTGCTGCAATGGTAAGGGTGAGGGAAGCGGCGGAGAAAGCGAAGATAGAGCTTTCTTCTATATTCGAAACTGACATCAACCTTCCCTTCATATCATATGATGCATCCTCAGGCCCAAAAAACTTGGAACTAAGAATAACAAGAGCAAAGTTTGAGGAGCTAATAAACCCCATAGTGGAAAGATGTAGGCCATCAATGATTAAGGCATTAGAAGATGCAAAACTTTCTCCTGGTGATGTTAGCAAGATCATCCTGGTTGGTGGTCCTACGAGGATCCCACTGGTAAGAAAGTTCGTTGCGAATGTGATGGGCAAAGAGCCAGAAGCTGGTGTTGACCCAATGGAGGCAGTAGCATTGGGAGCTGCTATTCAGGCTGGAATTATAGCAGGCGAGGTCACAAGTGATATTGTTTTACTTGATGTAACTCCACTTACACTTGGAGTAGAGGTTCTAGGTGGATTAAGGGAGCCAATTATTGAACGAAACACAACTATTCCTGCGTCCAAGAGTAAAATCTTCACCACTGCTGCGGACAACCAGACTGCAGTTACGGTTCATATAGTTCAAGGTGAGAGGCCTATGGCAGCAGATAACGTATCCCTTGGAAGTTTTAACCTATCTGGTATTCTTCCTGCGCCAAGAGGGATTCCTCAGATAGAAGTCAAATTCGACATAGATGCAAATGGTATTCTCAATGTCACAGCAAAAGACTTAGCTACGCAGAAAGAAGCAAAGATTACTATCACTGCTAGCACGAAACTCTCTAAAGATGATATTGAAAAGATGAAAAAAGATGCTGAGCTCTATGCTGAGCAAGATAAAAAGAAAAAAGAAGAGGTAGAAATCAAAAATGAGGCTGAAAATTACATATACAGCACTGAAAAATTAATCAATCAGGATCTAAAGGATAAGATATCTCAGGAGCAGGGAGTACAAGTAAGTAATGCTGTAAAAGAGCTTAAAGAAGTTTTAGAAAAAGGCCCCGCAGAGATTAAACCAAAACTTGATGCATTAAAGAAATTAGTTAATGAGATTAGTGCTGAACTTTACAAGAATGTAACTCCCCCACCTGGAGCTGGCGGACAAAGCGAAGCAGGAGCTGCAAGTCAAGCTGCCGGTGGTACCGCGAACTGATGTTTATACTAGGGAATAACTAACGATATCAGTTGCTATGAGCACTAAGCGCGACTATTACGAAGTTCTAGGTGTACAGAAGAACGCTTCGCAAGATGAAATAAAATCTCAGTACAGGAAACTTGCTCTTAAATTCCATCCAGATAGGAACAAGTCATCTGAAGCACCTGAGCATTTTAAAGAAATATCAGAAGCATATGCCGTCTTGTCCGATCCTGAAAAGCGCAAGATCTATGACACACATGGTCACGCTGGCGTAGATGGGAGATATAGTGCTGAGGACATATTTCGAGGATCTAGAGTCAATTTCGAGGATATCTTTGGAAGTGGTTTTGAATCGATTTTCGAGTCTATATTCGGAGGAGGTGGTTTTAAATTTGGAGGGTTTGATTTCGGCGGATTTGGGCGAGAAAGAGGTGCCGATATGGTCTATGACACAACTATAACACTCGAAGATGTTCTCAAAGGCAAGCGTGAAGAGATAGATCTACCAAGAGAAATCGATTGCGAGAATTGCAAAGGATCTGGTTGTGCACCTGGTACATCTATGAGAACGTGTTCTACATGTAACGGTCACGGTCAGATCAGGACATCTCGTAGTAGCGGATTTTCCACATTTGTCACTGTTCAACCATGCAATACATGCAGAGGTCAAGGAAGGATAATAGAAAGACCATGTTCAAAATGCAAAGGAACAGGAAAGCAGAGGGCTGCAGGAAAATTTTCTTTTGAAATTCCGCCTGGTGTAGAAAGCGGTGAATACAGGATTAAGGGAGAGGGAGAAACGATTCCAAATGGTATTAGTGGTGATTTGATAGTTAGAATAAATGTAAAACCACATGATAAATTCAAGAGGGACGGAGCCGACATATTCTATGATGCGAATATCTCCATGATGGATGCGGCATTAGGTAGAACCTTGGTAGTTCCGACGCTGGAGGGAACGGAAAAGATCAATGTGGAATCAGGAAGCCAACCAAATACGATAATAAGACTAAAGGGAAAAGGATTGCCACGTCAAGGAGGAAGAGGTAGAGGAGATGAACACATTAGATTAGTAGTAAACATCCCAGTGAAACTTGACAAACATCAACGTAAATTACTTGAAGAATTAAGAGATAGTTTCGATCGCTAAATAATATGGTAAAAATAGCTCTCGATGTAGATGGTGTTCTTGCTGACGTAATACAATCTTGGTTATCATACAATAACAAATTGAGAGCTACTATTTTGAAATCAGATATATCAGAATGGGATTTTTGGAAGCGCCACAACATTGACAAATTTGATTTTTACAAGGAACTTTCAGTATGCTGGAAATCATGGAAAGATATTCCTCCCACTGAAAATGAAATATCATCCGCTACCAAGAAATTATCGAAGCTAGGTACAGTTGATATAGTGACTGCCAGAGAGGAATCTACCCATAATAACGTAAAAAACTGGCTACAATTCTACGGTATTACTTTCAAAAATTACATTGGAGTATCAGAAGGACTAGAAAAAGCCAGACTGGATTATGATATTTTTATCGATGATTCGCCCATAAACGCGAAAAGTATGCTAGAGGCAGGTAAGTCAGTAATATTGTACAATCAGCCTTGGAATCTCAAATTTGATGATCCACGAGCAAAAAGAATTCACAAACTAAAGAACGCAATACCTGTAATTGGTAGAATCATAGATACTCACAAATACACAAAACAAGAATCAATTCAGCCATAAAAAAGACACTTATTGTGGAATTTTAATTCTCACGTTGCGGGGGTCGCCTAGCCTGGTCAACGGCGTAAGGCTCAGAACCTTATCTCTTAGGAGTTCGTGGGTTCAAATCCCACCTCCCGCACTAACAATGTAATTGGAAACGTGCGATGAAAAACTTATAATCCATTAGCCGAATGTTGGCTTCATGAAAAGGATCGAAGCCGTTGTAGTCGATAATAAACTTGATGGGGTGTTAGAAGCATTAAAGAAAGCTGGCGTTGGTGGTATTACTGTTTTTGATGCTAAAGGTTGGGGAAGAGCTAGCAGTCTTAGAAACGCTAGTGAAAAAGGTGCAGGTGCACAGCGTAAACTCAATTTGAAGAGCTATGTGCTTACTGTGGTAGATGATTCTTTGGTTGATAAAGTGATCAGCGCAATACTCGATGCGGCAAGCACTGGTTCTGTAGGAGACGGTAAGATCTTTGTTGATGCTATGGAGACTGCTGTAGATATTGGCAGCAGACAAAAGGGGACACATGCAATATGATGTTAATTTCTTTTTTATTTTCTGTCGATTTTTGATTTTATTTTGGCTTCCAATAATTGATTTAGTTTCTGACCATCAACTTTTCCACGTAGGGTTTTCATAGCAAGACCCATTAGTGGGCCAATTGATCGGATACCTTGCTCTTCGATCATCTTGACGTTATATTCCAGTAATTCATCCAGTTTCTTATTTAACTCTGCTTCATCTACTGTACTTAGCTCATTAACTTTTATGGCGTCAAAGATCGATTTTGATTTACCGCTCATTACACCCTCAAGGATTATCTCAAGTGATTCCTTTGCGATCTCTCCTTTTGCTAATCGACTAAATACTTCGATGATCTCGGAGCTTTTCAGTAATTTTGCGTCCATTCCTCTTCTCTCCAAGTTGGTAATAGTTCCACAAAGAACCGAGGCTACAAAATTAGGAGAAATTCTCTTGTCCCTACATATGATTTCAAATAAATCCATGTACTCAGAATCAAACACTTGCAGCGCAAGCTGGGGATTCAACTCATACTGTTTCTGTAATGATAACAGACTTTCCTCCCACGATTTTGGTACTTTGATTCTGGCATCCTCTAGCTCATTTGCGCTAACAATCACTGGTAAGATGTCAGTTTCCGGATACATCCTTGAAGCGTCGGGTAGAGGTCTTAGGTATACTGTTTCGCCTGTAGCAGTAGCTGCTCTTGTTTCCTTTGGAACTCCTTCTTTCGCGCCATTAATTCTTGTTATGACAGCCTGAATTACAATGTCAAGTTTTTTCTCATTTCCAGCCAAAATGATAAATCCGTCTTTTTGTTGCATATCAAGAATTTTTCTTACCTGCAGAATTTCTTCTTCTTCGATTCCGTAATCCGGAAGTTCATCGGAATGGAAAACTCCTCCTAATCCATAGAACCTTACAAGCTCACCTAGCTGTTTTCCTAATCTAATTCCAGGATAGGGCTCAAATCCAAACATGCCTGCAAAGCCTTTTACTATGATAGCTTTTACCACTGATCCTTCGTTCAAAGCCTTCTGAATGGTCATTGATTTGCAATTTCTAAAAACATCTGTGACATCCTTTACGTCTCGTTCTTTAGCTATTCTTTCAGTTTCTATAGAGTTCAGTTTCTCTGCTATTATCTTGAGGCCGTGCTGCCTTCTTGCCTCATATTCGATGACTTTCTCAAGCTGATCTAGTTTCTGAACTCCTTTGACTTCTACTCTATCTCCTCCCTCTATCGATACATTGACATCCTGCCTTATTGAGCCAAGACCTCTCTTAACCCTCTTTGTTGCACGTAGTAGACGACCTAGAGTTAGTGCTATTTTTTTGAAGTCTTCGGGTTTTCCTGGTATGTGTTGTAATGTTATCTCTACTAATGGTATACCTAGTCTGTCAAGGCCATATTCTCTTGTATTTGATGAATCTCGTATGAGTTTTGCAGCATCCTCTTCCAAATTGATAGTGCAAACGACAAGTTTTTTCCCATCTACTTGTAGATTTCCTTGACGTGCAACTGCCATGGTTCGTTGAAAGCCGGAAGTATTGGAACCGTCTATCACTATCTTTCGCATCACGTATGTCTCGGTGAAAATACGTGATTCTAGAGCAGACGCAATGATTAAAGCAATTTCCTTAGCTTCATGACTGAGCTCGTGAGGCGGTTCCTCATCTTGTTCAACTAAACAACTACTTTCAGGATTTCCATGATATGCAATGGTCTTTTCTTTGCCGCTTTCAAAAACCGCACTTGGATCGTATTCACCTAGCTCACTTCTTGCTAGTCGAAGCTTACGAGTAAACTTGATTGAATATTCCTCGGATTCGGTTGGACTACACTTGCAAAATAATTTCGTACTAGTCGCCAATTGTTGATGTATTTCTAATCCTACTTGTAAACCAATTTTATCGATCTGAATTTCAGGCACTTCTAATTTTATTGTCGTACTCGCTTTAAAGCTTAGTCTGAAAATTCGAGAGCGATATTTTCTATCATGTTCTTATTCATTTCGTCAGAATCCTTGGAAATTGCCAATGCCCACATGGCCTTGACCAGAGCTGTCTCTGGTATCATATTTCCAAGTGGGGTGACTCCTAGGTTCAGCAAGTCTCTTCCGCTATCGTATACTGTCATCCTAACCATTCCGTCTATACATTGGGAAGTCATTCCAACAAACAGGCCCTTTTTCTTTGCTTTCTCTATAGAACCATACATTATCCTTCCTACATGACCTAGGCCGGTTCCTTCAAAAATTATTGCCTTGTATCCGGAGCTTATGATATAATCTATTATCTTTGGATCAAACCCCGGATAGTATTTTACCAACGCAACGCGGTTGTCAAACTTAATTTTTGGATTATATTCTACCTTTGAGGGATTGAATAGTTTATTCTTTTCAATTCTATTGTCTTGTACTATGAAGGCAGGAGCTCCACCAACTGTTTGGAATGCATTTCTCTTACTAGTGTGATTCTTTCTTACTCGTGTAGCCCAATGGCAAGCAATTTCGTCGTCACTTGAAGTATTATGCATCACAACAAATATTCCGGTCGTATTTGTCTCTACCAAAAATCTTGTAGCATCAATTAGGTTCAGCGTCGCATCGGATGAAGGCCTATCAGATGATCTCTGTGAACCCACTAAGGCAATTGCTTTTGGGAATCCCAACAGCGAAAAAGCAAGAGCTGAAGCGGTATAATGCATAGTATCCGTTCCATGCGCTACTATGATTCCACGGTATTCAGATCTTGCGTAAGAATGCAGTTTCTCTGCTATCTTTATCCAATGTTCAGGCAGTAAGTTTTCGGAATATTCGGAAAAAAGTACTTCGGTATCTATATTAGCTATTTTGGAAAGCTCTGGTACACTGGCATTAAGTTCCGAAGCAGTAAGAGCTGGTGTGACTGCACCAGTTCTATAATCTATTTTGCTTGCAATAGTTCCACCAGTAGATATGAGCAGAATTCTTGGCAACGTTGGGTCTGTCTTTGACTTGGAGATGTTTTCCTTTTTTATTGCTTGAGATGGTTCTACCTCAATTTTTTTGATTTTATCAATATCTAATCCTACGTTATATCCGTCCTCTAATTTGAGAACAATGTGGGCGTCATCGCTGTATTCATAACGAGGCATTAGTATTCCTAAGTAAGGTAAAGGTAAATCCGCATAGATTTTTATTTGATTTCCTACTTCTATGTTGTTTTTTTTAAGAAACTCTAATCCTTTTCCCTTGTATCCTGTGTAAGACATTTGTTAGGATTACAAAGGTTATTTTATTAAAATTACCGGGGAGCTAAGAAGATCCGTACTTAAATTTGGAGATGTGAGATATAAAGTATGTACAAAAGTCTAGAAGTATACGAAAAGTTCCTCAAATCAGAGGCCACCAAGAAAACGTATCTTCATTACTTTAACGCCTTTCTAAAATGGCTAAACCAGAGTCTGGGTAATTCTATTACTGCTGACGGCCTTCTTGAGATGGACCAAAAGAGTCTTCAGATGTATGTTGAAGATTATATTCTAAACCTAAGAACAAGGCTTTCACCTAGTTCCTTGCCTTCAATTATTGCTGCATTGGAGCATTTTTTTGCCATGAACGACAAAGATCTCCAGTTCAAGCGTATTCGCAAGATGATTCCTCCTCCAAACAAAAAAGCAGGAGAACATGCCTGGTCTACAAAAGATTTGCAAAAAATGCTTAGAAACTCCTCTCCGAATCGCGATAGGGCCTTTATTCACCTTCTTGCCTCCACAGGCTGTAGAATAGGTGCTCTCGAAGATCTGGAACTAAGACATCTACTGTCCATGTCTGATGGATGCAGAGCTGTCCTAATCTATGAAGGTAGCAATGAAGAGTATTGGGGCTTTTTGACACCAGAGGCATGTAATGCAGTAGATGAGTATATCGAAGAACGTAGAAGAGATGGCGAAGCCATTGATTCAAAATCCCCACTGTTTAGGTCGGCATATCAGGTAGGGGCTCAGAAGGTAAAACCGATGAGCATTGCTTCTGCCAAGATGATAGCTTTGAGACTTGCTCACAGTGTAAAGAGAAACAAGATAGGCAGAAGATATGATATCATGTCAGCACATGGCTTTAGAAAGAGATTCAATACGATACTAAAATCAAACGACAAGGCAAATCCCAGCTTGGCTGAGAAGCTGATGGGTCATAGAGGTGTTTTTGCATTAGACGGCTCCTACCTCAAACCAAGTGTTGAAGTCCTTTTCAAAGAATTCAAAAAACACATTCCATTTCTTGCTATAGACGATTCTGAAAGAAACAAGATCGAGCTTGTGCAAAAGGAAGCTAGGATAAAAGAACTTGAGGAAGTAAATCATGTTGAAATAAAGGAAATCAAAGACAAGATAAAGAATCATGATCAAATAATGGAAGCATTTTCAGGACTAGTAGATAATTTAAGAAAGTTCACAGGTAATCCAAATCTCCTGAAGTCATTGGAAGTAGGATACATTCCTGATCCAAACAAAAAGGGCCCTCAGATAGTTCTTAGCAGAGAAGACGATGACATACCACCCTTGATTAGACAAAGGAGTATATCCTAAATTTTCAAACTCGATTTCTTATCAGATAATCTTAATTTTCAACTTGCAAAGATTGGATTCGTTCATTTCTGCAAATACAATGATAGGCACGAAAAGATTGGAAAAGCCAGTCCTCTAGTCATTCTTTGAGATTTTCTAAAAATCTAGCCATGAGCTCAGGCATGAGCTAAGACGGTATTTTACTATAGCTCACGCATAGAGTCATTCATGAGCTCATAATACGCGAGCCTGAGACTCGCTTCAACTTCTGAGAATTTGGCCAAAATGCTCGAGGTTCGTGCCTAAGCTGGCGACATTTCTCATGCGTGAGAAGAGAGTATTTATCAAAAGTTTGAGCTTTATCTAATAGGCGACAATATCTCTCGCGATATTATCAAAAAATCTCTCATATCATCGACACTCTAATCGTATCTCTTGCGTAATCGTATATGAGACTACGCAATTGAGAGGATTAGCGAAAATAGAGTTAATTCTCCGCATGGTCACCCTTTTTGACACATAATATTACCTGCTGGTGAGTTCATTGACAAAGAGCAAAAGAACAAAATAAAAAATAATTTAAAATTAAATTGTAGTAGCTTCCCCTATCGCAGTGTGTTTAAAGTTCATAAGTAACTCTTTAAGGAATATCTCATCAGGTTGAAGAATAATCAAATCGTGTATTAATTTCCAAATATTTTCAACTTGTTTTGCGAATTGTGCTAAATGGCTAGCTCTTTCATCCGGTTGATATATTGTAAAAATTCTTAAGATTGATTCGATGTTTTGTAGTTCCTTTATTGCACTAACTATTGTGATTAGTCGGTTAAGGTACGAAAGTTTAATTTGGTTATCATTCTGTATCATTTTATTAAAATTGTTTAAAAAATTGTTTAAACGTTTATCAATAGCATTTAGTTGGTGTGATATCATTTGATGATGAAAATCTCTATCAGGATCTACTGATTCGTATTCTATATTTGCTCTACTGTGCCATATTCTTCGAATTACTTTTGACTCGCACATATCTAGTATTACTCGATGAACTGTTTTTCCACTTACGTCGATTTTCATTACCTCATTAACTAGTTCTTTACTTCTAACAGGTCCATTTTCTAAAATATGCATGATTTCATGCTTGATTTCATGATCTGAAGTCAATATCCATCTGGAAACTAGTTTCTCATAGGAAACTAATAAGTGTTATTAAAATTATATCTTAAAGATTCTCCAACAAATCATAACGTTCGATATTATCTAGTTACTAACGAAACAGCGGGAATTTTTACCCACAAAGGGGGGGCTCTGCCTTTTTATTGATAAAGAGTAAAAATAGAATCCACCCTCCTTTGTTCGTGGGAATCTGCTGTTTATCATAAAACTTTAGAACTTAGAAATCAGGGATGATTTTTGGAAGATAAGATGACGAAAATCAAGTTTGCTTCAATGCATTTCGAATATTATTGAATATGTCTAGTGTGGTCTCAGGTCCCCACGTTAGTAAGAGCATGTATTTGTTTCCTATAGGCATTGTTAATCTACAGAGATTGTCATATACCGCGAACACATATTGGTTTTTCCCTAACTTTGCACTCAACTTCTCGCGCACCTTCATCGAATTGACCGCATAAATTAGTGCCTCCCTGTGTTCCTCGTCGTTAAGCAGGGGTTTAATACCTTCTCGAATTTTTGTTCCAAGCACTTGTCCCTCCATGTCACAGACTGTCGCATATCGTATACGATCATCCGACTTCATGACTGAGTTTAGCATCTCTTGGACACTCAATAAAATAGATATGATAGCGAGGCATAAAAACAAAATGTTTCTCAAAATAAAATTGGAGCACCTTCTTCAGGTACACTGCCAGTCTGTGATCTATAAAATCTAAATCTCATTTTTCATAAAATGATTCAGTGAAATAGGCATGAATCTTCGTAATCTGATATAGGACCACGCATTAGTATTCGTAGTCATATAGAAGACTGCGCAATTCATTATACCTAGGGGTTTTACATCTAACAACATTGGAAAAGCGGACTGTTGGAGTTGTATTACTCATTATTGGAATATTGATTGCTGTTTTTGGATATTTTTACGGAACTAATGTAAGCTACAATTGTCCATCAAACGGATGCGACCCTCACATGTTTGATGAAATAAACTTTATTCGTTACACCATATTTGCCATAGGAATTTCTATTTCGGTCATAGGCATAGTGCTAGTAGTACGATCAGGAGTATCTACCTAAGAGGATCGTAGTCTGATATAGGATTACGAAATCCGTTAACGAAATTTCTTTTCTAGTGGCAGATAAAAAAGAAAGGTGGAAGAGAGTTGCTCTCTGATTCTAATTCTAGAGGGTTAAGCTGTTTGCAAGATGGTCTGGTTCAACTGTCATTGTTCTCTTGCCTACTACTACCATTGCCGAGCCGCTGTCACTAACATTGACTGTAAGGTGAGCTACGATTGTGATAGTGTGTGTTCCAGAGCCTACGTTAAGGGTAATCCACTGGAAGGAATGAGCATCTCTTGTCTTGATGTACGAATTGAACTGCGATTCAGCACATATCTGGCTTGTGGCGGTGCATAGCTGCTGTATCTGCGATAGAACATTGGTTGAGACATAGAATGTTCTGTCACAGAATGTCACCTGCCCATTATCCCCAGAAGCTACCGGGATTGGATTTCCGTCAAGAAGTACGCTGACCTGCTCTTGTGCATTAGCTGACGAAGTAGAGAATCCACTTGTGTTCGT
Organism: Thaumarchaeota archaeon 13_1_20CM_2_39_20; assembly: GCA_001920395.1. Classification (GTDB taxonomy): domain Archaea; phylum Thermoproteota; class Nitrososphaeria; order Nitrososphaerales; family Nitrosopumilaceae; genus Nitrosotalea. Next base: position 7,729 of record MNJS01000035.1, on the reverse strand, counting down.
CTGCTTTGAGGATAGTGAAACGTTTGTTAGCAGTGAACATTCCTGTGAGTGCGTTATTATCAAGTCTACTGGAGTTGCAGTCTTGATATTAGCTGACAAGAGTGTAACATCAGAACTACTTGTTCCTGCTACTGCCTGCGTCAGAGGAGTAATTGCCAAGGCGGATGTAGCCACTCCTATCTTATCTGCGGCTGTCGTAGTGGTTGCGTTTGCTTGAAGCGATACATTTGCTACTACTAGAGTCAACATAGCAGCTACAAAGATCGCGCCAAATATTGCGATTGGTTTTGTCTGAGATTTTGTCATTAACAATCTTGAGCCAAACTCCATGTTTAAGAAAGTGCATAGGGTCTGTTATAACAGACAGATATTCGGCTAAAGGTCAGTTCTTTGCAAACACAATAAAATTTCTTTATAACACAGATAAAGTGATCCGTTATTACATACATCTGAAGTTGCGATGACATTATTAGTATTGCAATGTAATCGAACATTTTTTATTAAAATCAGTAATTAATCGATATTAAAGACCTGATATGCTTTTGGATCGGTTGTAACCCGTCATTATTGGACAATAATAATGCTTTTCTCTTCGCGCACATACAAGGTAGACAAAATTCTGTTCGTAGCTTTACTGGCAATAACTTCGTAGTATTCCATATGATTACGCAGTGATTTCGTAGTCCTATACAAGACTACGAAATAAGAGTAAAATGGTACTCTCGTCCCATCGAAACAAAACTTTATGGTAAGAATAAAAAATTTGGAAAGGAGTTTTGTAGCTACTCCAATAAGCTTACTGCCTTGCGGGCTCCTTATTTTTTACAGTTGCGGGCTCTCCCGTTTCGATAAGGCCAGAGGCTGGCAACACCATCGGATCCGCTAGCCATAATTTTACGAATAAACTGGATCCAAAATAATGTTCTACTGATTCGAATTTAGTCTGGTTTTACCTAAGTTTAAATTACCTGTAGTACGGAACTGCTACTTTTTCGCCTATCTTTAGCTCTTTTTGGGTCCTTACTTTTCTTACAGCCTCTTCAAAATGTCTCATAGTGACTTTGGCTTCGGTAGCTTGTTTCTCTGCTTCCTTTTGATCGGGATATTTTGCAAGGAATTCGTGTATGACAAGTGAGACTGCAGTATTAGCTATGGCTGCGACGTCCGCGCCACTCATCCCGTCAGTTGCTTCAGCAATTTTATCCAGATCTACATAGTCAGGGTTCTTTACACTGTTTGCCGTTGATTCTCTAACAACCGGAATGCTCTTTGTAGTTATTTCAAGTATCTTCTTCCTTCCTTCTTTGTCAGGCATTGGCACAAGAACTATCTTGTCAAATCTACCTGGTCTTAACAATGCAGTATCAATCATATCTGCTCTATTTGTAGCAGCAAGAACAACCACTCCATGCAGACTCTCAATACCATCAAGTTCGGTGAGAAGCTGACTTACGACCCTCTCTGTTACCGCCGTTTCTCCTCCTACTCCTCTTACAGGTGCTATCGAATCAATCTCATCGAAAAATATAACACAAGGTGATGCTTGTCTTGCTCTCCTAAATATTTCCCTGATTCCACGTTCAGACTCTCCAACCCATTTTGATAATAATTCAGGACCTCTTACAGAAATAAAGTTGGCTTCACTTTCAGTAGCAACAGCTTTTGCAAGGAGAGTCTTTCCTGTTCCACTGGGGCCATGTAACAAAATACCTCTTGGCATTCTGTGTCCTAGCTTTGAGTAAAGAGTAGGATACTTCATTGGCCATTCTACAGCTTCTTGAAGCTCGCGTTTTACAGCTTCTAATCCTCCAACTTCATCCCAACTGACGTCAGGATTCTCTATGAAGACTTCGCGCATACCCGAGGGAGTAACTTCTTTTAGAGCGTTCTGAAAATCATCTTCGGTTACTATAAGCTTGTCAAGAGTTTCAGGCGGAAGTTTTTCATCTTCCATGTTAAGTTCTGGCAATAATCTCCTAAGACACTTCATAGCTGCTTCTTTGCATAAATATTCCAAATCTGCACCAACGTAACCATGACTTATCGACGCAATCTTGTCCAAGTTCACGTCATCGCTTAGTGGCATGTTTCGTGTGTGTATCATGAGAATGTCTTTTCTGCCTTTCTTATCTGGCACTTTAATCTCAATTTCTCTGTCAAATCTTCCAGGTCTTCTCAGAGCTGGGTCTATTGCGTTTGGTCTATTTGTTGCAGATATTACAATGACCTTCCCTCTAGCTTCAAGGCCGTCCATTAGAGAGAGCAATTGAGAAACAACTCTTCTTTCTACCTCTCCAGTTACTTCTTCCCTCTTAGGTGCTATCGAATCAATTTCATCAATGAAGATAATTGACGGTGATTTCTCTTTTGCCTCCTTGAAAATCTCTCTAAGTCTTGCTTCGCTTTCGCCATAGAACTTGCTCATAATCTCCGGACCTGAAATGCTTATGAAATGTGCATTACTTTCATTTGCCACTGCTTTAGCTAACAATGTCTTTCCAGTACCAGGAGGGCCATACAGCAGAACTCCCTTAGGTGCTTCGATTCCAAGTTTTTCGAAAATTTCTGGGTGTCTTAGAGGAAGTTCGATCATTTCACGAACTTTCTTTATCTCATCAGTTAATCCTCCAATGTCTTCATATGTTACTTGCGGAACACCACGCAGCGTCTCTCCCTTTTCAGCTATGTGAAATACAGTCTTCTGTGTTACAAGCACCGCATCAGCTGCTGGTGTGACTCCTATTACTTGAAAAGTAAGTCTTCCTCCAAAGTAAGGTACCATGACATTGTCGCCCTTTATCAGAGGAACACTTTCCAGTGCGTCTGCAAGATATCTCTCATCAATCGGAGGAATAGCTTCCAATGGAGCTACTACTACCTTCTCTGCGGCAACTGCCTTAATCTTACGCACCGCAACTGTATCACCTATTGCAATACCAGCGTTATTTCTTACAAGGCCGTCCACTCGGATAATTCCTTTTCCTTCGTCGGATGGATAGAGTGGCAAACACTTTGCAACAGTTCTTCGTTTACCTTTAATTTCTATAACATCTCCTGTGGAAGCACCAAGTGAATCCATGGAGTCATAATCAATACGTGCTACCCCTCTCCCGACATCGCGTGTATATGCCTCAAGTACCTTAAGGGAGAGCGTATTCTGGCTCATAGTTTAAACACCCTCAAACTAATTTTTATACCTTTGTTGTCTTTGATATGGGACAATTAGATCAGAAGATTAAAATTTACATGAGAAACCACACTTGCTGCTTTGGGTAAGAGACCACTAGTTAGAAGACGAGGTAGAGGGGGAATGCAGTTTCGTGCTGCCTCCACTGGAAAGTTAATGCCAGCCAAGTACCCAAGATTTGCTCTCTCTGAACAACATGAAGCTAAGGTTATTGATATTGTTCACGAGACTGGTCGTGATGCTCCTCTTGCAAGAGTTAGATTTGAGAATGGTGCCTACTCTCTTCTTCCATCGGTCATAGGCACCAGAATTGGCTCAAAATTTCAATTTGGATTAAAGTCACAAATTTCCCAAGGTAATGTAATTAGTATACAAAACATTCCAGATGGTACAATCGTATGCAATGTAGAAAGACACTTTGGAGATGGAGGTTCATTTGTAAAGTCTGCAGGATCTTATGCAACGGTATTTTCACATGGCTCTGAAGGTGTGACAATAAAATTACCATCTGGCAAGTTTGCGACTCTTGATCCACAAAACAGAGCCATGATAGGAGTCCTTGCAGGGGGTGGAGTTGAGGATAGACCATTTATGAGGGCAGGTGTGGCTTGGAGAAGGATGCGCTCCAAAGGAAGAAAATATCCGATAGTAAGAGGTGTAGCACAGGCAGTTTATGTGCACCCACATGGAGGTGGAAGGCACCAACACGTAGGCAGAAGCTCAACTGTTTCAAGAAATGCACCCCCTGGGCGTAAAGTAGGTAGCATCGCCGCAAGAAAGACAGGACGAGCCAGAGTAAAGAAAAGAGCATAGTCTCTCAAAACTAATTAATAGTAATCCAAACAAATCCTGTTCGCTTGAAACGGATGCATCTTTACATTAGTGGCAAAGTTCAAGGAGTGTATTTTAGGCAGGGAATGAAGGAAGCGGCTGAAAAAAATAATGTGAACGGATGGGCGAGAAATCTTTCTGATAAAAGAGTCGAAGCTGTTTTAGAAGGTGAAGAATCTAACGTGGAAGCAGTAATCGATTGGAGTCGTATAGGTCCTCCAGGGAGTGTTGTTGAGTACTTTCAAATTATGAAAGAAGAATACAAAGGAGAGTTTTCAAATTTTGATATTCTATATTAGTGGATATTGGTATATGCATCTAAAATCAATCTCTTTACTTCATCAAGATTTCCATTTGGTTTCACTTCGGTTTCCTTTATGGGTTCATTCCTATCTCTTCGAATTTTTACCATGACAGAATCTCTTTGAGGTTCAACATCAGCAAAGGCCCTGAATGTCATGGACTTGCAAAACATGATCCTGTGCATTCGTACATCTTCAATTACGTTTTTACCAAGTGAAAAACAGTAATCGCGAAGTTCATCAAAAAGCGGCTTCACATGAGACGTGAGTTGTCTTTGAAAATCATCATAAGTTCTCTCTTTTCCTGAAATAAAACCATCCATATTTGCAAGTTCGAACGTGGAATATTTAGGTAGTAGCTCTGCCAGTTCCAGTCTAGGCAAACGGTCTCATCTCAAGTCAAGCAAGATCCGCCACGTAGACGAGGCAGCGTGGATGCTCTACCTTAGGATTGCTCCCTCCCGGACCTCACCCCTTTCGGCAGTTAGGACTTGAGAACCATCCCTTCGGACAATCTCGGTCCTGTATCCACCCGCCTCGGCGTGATTTCATTTCCGCAAGTCAAGCGAGTACTGTCCACCTAGAGATTTACCCAGCAGTTACTGATCTCTGCATATAGCCGGTTTCAGAGACAGGGCACGGCTAGCGCCCCAATCCTCCCTACTACCAATTTATTGTTAGGATAAGATCTTTATGTGCATTAGGGTTGATTGGCTCTCAAGTTTACCAAGGTATTACACACAGAGCATATCTCACTTGTGCATTCGTTTCCACACAACGAACAAACTTTCCATTGTTTGCTATTTGCATCCTTAGCTGCAGAAGAGATTTTCATTATTGATTTGTACATATTATTTTTGATGCCGCTATGATCATTTTCCATGGAATTTAGAAAATTGCGTATTTCAGTTCTAATTCCCTCGTTCATATGAGGGCATTCTTCTGATTGAAATGGAATGTCATTGGTAAACGCATAGAACACAATTTCATTTTCATAGATCTCACAAAATGGCTTTATTTTTCTGGTTTTGTTAGCAGAGGTATCAGGGTTCATCCATCCTATCTTGCCTGTATCTCCAGAAAGTAGATTTATTATGAAAGTCTCGAGTGTGTCATCTAAGTTATGGCCAGTTGCGATAGCATCTACTCCAAGATCCTTGGCGCCAAAATCTATTGCCCTCCTTCTTAGTATACCGCATATGGAACATGATGACATCTTCTCATTGTCTCTAATCTCTAATGCGTGTTCTAAAGTTGTGTCAAAGAGTTCTTTATAAGAATACATACTATACTCGACACCAATCTTGCTGCAGAAATCATTAACAATTGTCAATGCCTCGTCTCTGTACCCACTAATTCCCTCATCAATTGTTATGGCTTTGAGTTTGAAATTATGAGATAGAGACATTTTGTTTAATACATGTAATAAAGATAAGGAGTCCTTTCCCCCAGAGACTGCAACACCGATAACATCCCCATTTTGAATCATATTGTATTTTGAGATTGTTCTTGCGGTTTTTTGCAAAATTGCTTTCGAAAAGCAGATGGAACATAGATTTTCACCAGAATACTTTCGAGAATATGCAGCTATGTTCTCACATCGATCGCACTTCATGACCGTCTCTTTTCTTGCCCAAATTTAACCATATGCGGATTTGGACTAATTGTATCAGATAGTAATGAAACCTGACTTGACAGCAGATAGTCCTATGTTCAAACCAAACAAGATGAATGTAAAAGCATACAATGACATCATTGTCACCTTCAAAGCTTTTTCGGATATTCTCTTTTCTATTATGCTATGTATGAATTTGCCTCCATCAAGAATGGGTAGAGGTAGCATGTTGAATATTCCTATGAAAAATGACAGCATCCAAAGCCATAACAAAAACATGAATACCTCCGGACTCCAATGTATGTAATACGGAACTACGGGTTGATAGGACGGTAACGCAGCTCTCGTTATTCCAAGCATTCCCTTTTCTGGATTATCTTTTGACGGAGTGGTAACTACCGGAATTTGTAGAACCTGTCCTGATCTGATTACCGAAACAGTCGCAGTCTCTCCAGGCTTAAGCTTTATCTTAGCAAAATCTTGCGGTAAGGAAATATGAACACCATTGATCCCCATTATGATGTCATCTTTTAGTAATCCACCCTTTTCTGCCCCAGACCCTGGTTCAACTGAAACTATTGGTACCCCAAGAGGCTCAGTGTAAAACATACTTCTGATGCCATCAGGCATGATGAGAGCAAAGGAGGGATTGAAAATCAGGAGTCCTGCAACTATAAATGAAAAGAGAACATTTGACGTAGCCCCAGCCCCTATTACTCTAAGACGTGAGATCTTTTTTGCTTTGGCAAACTCTTCCTCGTCTGGCTCTACAAACCCGGCAAACAAAGCTATGAAGACTGCAAATCCACCAGTCTTGATTCTTATCTTTTCCAATGTTGCTACTATTCCATGGGCACCTTCATGTATTATCAATACGATGGGAACTGCAAGCAGAAAGTAAGCTATGTTAACGCTAGATTGAATTGTGACACCTGGTATGAGAACCGTCATCTCGGAAAAGGACTCTGGTTTTACAAAAAAGTTCGAAAGATTGGAGATCAAGTACCAAAATCCTACTCCCATCATTACAAAGCCTAGTACTACGCTCATGTTTGAGAATATTCGGGTTGCTCGTTGAGTCTTATTCAAAACTTTAGTGAGAATTAACTGTACGTTTTGATTTTTGTAGGTCAAACTGTAGGGTTTTATCTCAAAACCATGTTTATCAAGCTTCGAAGCTTTTGCGATTACAAATACAATAACCCAAGCAATAAGAACATAGAAGATGGAGTTCTGCGCCAAAAATCCAAAAGCCAAATTAATTGATACTCTTTTTAGTCAGGGCAAATTTATCGGTTACTATGGGAATTATCATAATTTCAACATATCCAGACAGAAAATCAATTTCCAAGATTGCAAACGTCGTTGTAAATAGGAAGTTGGCAGCATGCGTAAACTATACGAAGGTCAACTCAGTATATACATGGAATGGAAAATTAGAGAGAACCGAGGAATTTATGGCTCTTTTTAAAACCACTAAAAAGGCAAAGCAAGCACTTGGAGAAGAGATAGCAAAGTCGCATCCCTATCAAGTGCCAGAAATTGTTGAGCTTAGGATGGATTCTGTTAATGCGCTCTATCTTGATTGGCTTGAAGACTCAACCGAACGGAGAAAATCTAAGAAGCGAAACAATTCCACCAAGAGCTGAAACTCTGAGTCCTATGTCAGTTGTAGAATCTACTGCATACACTTCCACTCCCTTGGCTTCTGCTTGGTTGAGAAATTCAATTACCGTATCTTCGTCATGCTTTTCAAAAATCTTGTCTGAAAAGACCAGTGATTCCACCGCTCCA